>JAPOOQ010000411.1 GCA_026713345.1 Gemmatimonadota bacterium
GCCAACGGCACCGCCTCCGCATCCTGCTGGAACGCACCGTGCGGCTGGGTGCGCTGGCACTCATCGCGCTCCTCATCGGCCACGCCCTCTACGCACTTCGCGCTCGCCCCTCGTTGCGGGCCGAGGGCCTCGAGGTCGGCGACGCGCTGGCCCGGTGGAGCACCAATGTCAGCCCGCGGCGCATCCACGTATCGCTCGACTCGGTCCCGGCGCCGGCCGTGCGCGACTGGATCGCGGCCTTCCCCGGGGCGGGCACGGAGGCGGGCTGGGACGGCGAGACCCCGGCGCCCAGCGCGGTCAGCGTGGAGCCGGTCGCGGATCCGCGAAAGCCGTCCCGGGTCTGGGTGGCGACCCCGCCCGACGCGCGGGTCGTGCTGAGCGACGAACTCGGCACCGTCGACAGCGCGTCGGTGGACGGCCACGGCGCGGTCTTCGTCCTCCCACGGCTGGAGGGCCGGATCCGCGCAACGCTCGACGGACAGGGACTCGCCACCAACGACCTGCGCGACTCCGTCTCGATCAGGTCGGCACTGGTCGTGGGAGTGGCCGGATGGGAAGGGAAGTTCATCGCCGCGGCGCTCGAGGAGCACGGCTGGGAGGTCGAAGCCCGCTTCGCCGTGGCCCCCAGCGGGGATGTGGAACAAGGATCCGGGCAGATCCGTCTCGACACGGCGCGCTACTCCTTCGTGGTGGCGATGGATTCGGTGATCAGGCGCTACGCCGACCAGCTGCCACGGTACGTGAGGCAGGGTGGCGGGCTCATCGTCGTGGGAGAAGCGTCCTCGGTACCCGGACTCGGATCGCTCCTGCCCGCTCGCTGGGGAATCCCGTCCCGTCCCGTCGATTTCCGTCCCGAAACCGCCGACGATCCCCGCAGATCCCTCGCTTTCGGCGACCTCTACAACCTCAAGCGCGGCGCGTTGGCGCTGGAGATGCGCGACGACGACGTCGCCATAGCCGGATGGCGCTTCGGAGACGGCCGCGTCATCCAGATCGGCTACCTCGACACCTGGCGCTGGCGAATGGCCGGCCTGGACGACGACGCGGTGGAGAGCCACCGCCTGTGGTGGGCTGCGCTGGCCAGCGGCGTGGCCCATGCACCTCGCTTCGATCGCTCCGTGACCGACGAGGTGGAGCCCACGCCGCGCGCCACCCTGATCGAGACGATCGGCGCGCCCGCACCCGCCGAACTCGAACTCGCGAGCATCCTGGACGACCCGCGGCTGCTGCCGTGGGTGTTCGGCGCGCTACTGGGCCTGCTGTTCCTGGAGTGGTTGTCGAGGAGGCTGCGGGGAGCCGGGTAGCAGGTCACCGGGCCCCGGGCTCCCGCCCCCGTCAAAACACTTTGCCCGATGGATACGTCCGGGTTAGGTTCCCGCAAGGTCACGATCGTTTTCCGGGAGGTGCAACGCTTGACCGACCTGCCCACGAGAATCCCCGAATCCCAGGTCTCCCTGGTCCTGCAGCGAGCGGCAGAGATCGACGCCGCGGGCGGCTCGCTGAGCATCGAGGAACTGCGCCGCATCGCGGTCGAGGCGGGGATCGGTGAAGAGGCGACCGATGATGCGCTCCGGGAGCTGTTCGGCCAGGGTTCCGGCCTTCAGCCAGCCATGGCGGGCTCTGCCGGGATCCCGACGAGCGTCGCTACCCACCCATCGCCCGGACGTATCGTGGCAGGCGGTGCGGTAGGGTTGGCCACGGGATTCCTGATCGGACTTGGCAATATCCTGACACCGCTAACTTCGCCGAACCTGCTGGGTTTGGGCGCTTTCTGCGGAACGATCGGCTACCTCTTGTGGCGCGCCATCCAGAGCATGCAACAGAAGGACCAGCTCGGTTTCCAGATGCAGAACCTCGCACTCTGGTTCGGAACAGCAGTGGGCCTCGCCTTCACCTTCCCGATTCTGGGCGACGACGCAATCGGCATGGCGGTGTTCATTTGGCTGATTGCCGCAGTCGTCGGCGGATTGATCATCAAGTTCGGGCCACGGGAAGAGGAGTCGGAGCAGGAACAGCGAGGCCGGAAGCCCGTCTCCGTTCTCTCCCCCGCTCCGGCGGACAAGCGTCCCGGGCCGTAGCTACTCCGTCAGCTCACCCCCGCTCCCGGAGCCTCCCCGGCCGATCAGACGCTCGGTGAAGTCCTGCCTCTCCTCGATGAGTGACAGCCGCTCGTTCATCGTGTCCAGCGATTGGTGAAGGCGGCGCACGTCATCGGACGGCTGCTGCGTTTTCTCCCTGGCCATCGCCTCCAACAACACCCCGAGGCGCTTGGCGATCGGGCGCAGCACCAGCACGCCTCCGGTCGTGAGGACTATGGTCATCGGGATCAGCAGGCCTGCGAGTGCATTCAGATCTCCCATCCGCTACTCCTGGTGGTGTGTGGCAGCTAACCGGTCCGTACGGGGAATAGTCAGAGGGGGTTCCAGGAGATAACAAAGGTGTGCCAGTGCTGCCGGCGTTTGTGAGGTTCGGGCTATGAGCCGCCCGGTCCTGTTGCGGTGCTGTTTCGCGACTGCGGGCAGACCGGCTGCCGCTCCTGCAATGCAGTCCCGGTGTCGGCAGCCTTCCCCATCCACCCCTCCGGCACGGTCCCCACAAACACCAGGCACGCGGAGGCCAGACCCTTCTCCGGGGGTTCCGGGTACCCATCCCAACCCCCCGTCATGCCCACCCGAGCCGCCCAGCCCTCGCCGGTCACGACGAGCTCAAGCCCAAAGTACGAGGGCAGGCCGTGCCCGGAGAGGCCGCCGAAGCCGGCGAGTTCCCCAACGCTGGACGCATACCCCCCCTGTTCCTCCCAATGCCGGTCCTGCGCGGCTACAATCGCCTCGAGCGCGCCAATCTGGCCCTGCTCATGACGCTCACTGCCCTCCCGGGTAAGCGCGTAAACGGCTCCTGCGCTCACCTGAATGCCATAGTGCGCATCGAGCCATCTCCAGCATACGTACGCAACGATATCGATATCAGTTGGGCGCGCCTCGCCGTAGTCGTCGAGATCGAATTCCTCCGGGCTAACCTCGATCACTTCGTCGTCGAGAACCACGACCCATTGCAGCATTTCGGGACCGCCACCCGGCCGGCCGGTGCACTTCATCTCGCCGGCGGAGAGCGCGGGGCCAATCGAGGGCAGTTCACCGGAGGAATGGAGAGCGCCTGGAAAAGCAAGCAGCATGGCAGCGACAGAAAGAGATATCATCAAGTCCTCCCTTGGGTTGTCGCAACGGGTCAGCGGCCGCAAGAGAGCAGCAGCAAGACCCGTCCTTGTGAAGCGTCTCAGGAGCAGACCGGCTGCCGCTCCCGAAGCGCAGGCTGTCCCTCGCGCCTGGCCGACGCCCACCGCTCCGGCACGGCACCCGCAAAGGCCCGGCAGGTGAACCCCGGCCGGTAGTACAGCCCCTGCGACCAGTCCGCGGCCGGTCCGACGCGAGCCGCCCAGCCTCCGTCCCCGCTCTCCAGAGTGAGTTCGAAGTACTCCGGCAAGTCGTAGTCGGAAAGCGCGAAGCCCGGCAGCTCCCCGACGCTGGCAGCGTACTCCCCATGCCCATCCCTGTGCCGTTCCTGGGCGGCAATCAGCGCCTCGATGGCGCGGGTGCCGTTCGTCCGGGTGCGCTCGACATAGTCCTCGGTGTACAGCAGGACCCCGCCTTGCCGAACCCTGGGGCCGTAATACTTCTCCACCCAGTTCCAGCACACGACCTCAACCAGCGACAGGCCGGGGATTCCCATGAGAAAGTCGGGATCAACCCTCGACGCCTCCACGACCGAGAATACTGCGTCGTCCAGGATTACGGCGACATTCGGCATGTCGGCGGCCGCGGCCCTCGAACCGCACTTGAGGACATCGGCAGTCAGCGCGGGCGTGCCCAGCGGCAGCCAACCGGCGGATGCCAGGAGTGTTGTGGCCATCAGAGTCGACATCGAATCCTCCCCGGGCATACCGGCGAACCGGCGATTTGCGGCGCTCTGCGATAAATAATCCTACGACTGGGCGCTAACAGTGTTACAATAGCCCGGGCAATGGCGGGTGCGCAAACAGAGCTTCGTCGTTCGCCGGAGACGGCTGGCGTCTCTCAGCGAGGCGCCCGGCCGTGCGATGACCCCCGGTGACTGGAGGCTCCATGACTGACCTGCCGACGAGACTCACGCCCTCGCAGGTGTCACGCGTCTTGCAGCAGGCGGCGGAAATCGATGCCAGAGGCGACTCTCTGACCGTCGATGAACTGCGCCGCATCGCGGATGAGGCAGGAATCGACCCGGAAGCCACCAACCGGGCGCTGCAGCTGGTCCTGGCGGACGAAGACCCCGATCCGAAACCCGCGCCGGCGACGTCGCCCGGAGTCCCGGTCAGGAGGGCGCCTTCCCTTTCTCCCGCGCGGATGGCGACGGGCGGCGCGATCGGAATCGCCCTGGGTTTCCTTGGCGCTTTCGCCGTGTATCCGGGCCCCGTGTCCCCGGGATTCCCCGCCCTGGGCATCCTGACCGGGTTGGGACTCGTCGGGACCGTCGTCTTCCTCGTCGCGCGCACCCTCGACTGCATGCGGAGGCGAGCGCAGCTCGATTTCCAGCTTCAGAACTTCACGCTCTGGTTCGGGACCGCGGTCGGAGCCATGGTCACCGACCTGTTCACCTTTTCTGACGATGCGATCGGGGCGGTCTTCACTGTCTGGGTCATCACCTCGGTAGTCGGCGGCCTGTTCGTGAGATTCGGGCCACGCGACGAGGAGGGCGACCCCTGATCGCGGCGTCGTCCGCTGCTACCCCCTCCAGATCGGCAGCGTCATGCAGGTCGGCCCGCCCTCGCAGGGGATGCAGAGCGCGTCCGCGTCGAAGCAGGTGACCTCGCAGCCGGCGTCCCGCATGAGGCGCAGCGTCTTCGGGAACCCGTCCACTGCGATGCATCGGCGCGGGGCGGTGGCCAGCACGTTCAGGCTCATCCCGCCCGAAGCGTCGAACTCGTCGTCGCCCGCCTCCAGGAACCGGATCCCAAGGGTGCGCATCAGGTCGAGCAGGGCAACGGGGAGGAGCCGCGGGTAGACCAGCGCGAGATCGCGGTCCAGCGGGCTGACAACCGACAGCAGGTGCAGGCAGGCGGTGCTCCCCTTCCACACGGGCAGGTCGAACCCGTGTACATGGACCCCGAGGGGGGACAGCAGGTCCCGCAGTTGATCGATGCCCGCCTGGTTCGTCCGGAAGGTGCGCCCGGCCGCCAGCGTGTTGTCGTCCAGCCAGAGCAGGTCGCCGCCCTCGGCGATGCCCGGCGGTTCGATGGAGCCGATGATCGGCACGTCCAGCCGCTGGTGGAGCGCTTCGTGCAGCGCGACTTCCGGGCGGCGCAGCGATTTTCCGGGACGGAGCAGGATCGCGCCGCGCGGCGTCATGAAGGAGGGATCGAAGACGAAGACCGAATCGGCGAGACCGTCGTCCCGCTGGGGGATCCACTCGATGAGAGCGCCCGAATCGGACACGCATGCGGCGAACCGGTCGTACTGGCGCTTCATCCGCCCGGCATCGAGCGGCCCCGCGTAGTGCCAGACCACCGGATCGGCCTCGTACGTCGCGCGCCCCGGGCGCCGCATCGCGACGCGCCGCAGTGGGGCCACCATGCTCGCCACCCCGAATTCTCCACGTGGGCCGGCCGTGCGGTCCGGGGCGTCCGTCGTGCGGTTAGGGCCGTGCGTCGTTCGGTCAGGGCTGTCAGTCGTGCGGTCAGGCTTGCCGGTCATTCGCACAGGCTATCGCCACCCGCGGCCTCTTCGCCAACTTTCTCCCATGCCCACACTCTTCTCCTCGACCCGCGAGCGCCGCCTCTGGGGCTGCGTGCTGGCCGTGGTCGTCGCCATCTACTCGACCCTCGGGCTCGCGCGGACGCTGGCAGCCCAGCTGGGAGACGCCGGTCTGGGCGAATGGCTCTTCCTCGTCGCGTGCATCATGGTTCTGATTGCCGTCGTCACGCAGGGCCTGACAACCCGGCCCAGCGTGGCCGAGTGGGGGGTGGCGATGGGGATCGCCGCCGCCTACCTGCTGGTGTTCGTAAGGATGGCGATTCCGACCGAGCGCTCACACCTGATCGAGTACGGCGTGGTGGCGGTATGCATCTACGAGGCGCTCCGAGAGCGGGCCGGCCAGGGGCGCCGGGTACCCGTGCCCGCGCTGCTCACCGTGCTGCTGACTGGACTCCTGGGCGTACTCGACGAGTGTCTTCAGATCCTGGTGCCGAGCCGGATTTTCGACCCGGTGGACATGCTCTTCAATGTGCTGGCCGGTGTGATGGCGGTCACCGCATCCGCTGCGCTGGCCCTGGCGCGACGGTGGGCCTCGAATCGGCGTCCCCGTTCAGGCACAGCGGACAAGCGCCCTCTTCCTCGGAGGCCACGATCCTCGTGACCTCCTGATGCCAGTCCTCGCCGTACTGCTCGGCCAGCCGGGCGCGGGCGCGCTCGCTTCCCCTGGACCGCAGTCGCGCGATTTCGTCGCTTGAGCGTTCCTCTTCGGACACCAGGTGCGGACCCTCCGGCGTCACGCGGAATTTTCGGAACGTCACGGGTCCGTCGTAGAGCGCCAGCCGCGAGAGTGGCATGCTGTACCTGTAGACGACGACCTCTTCGTAGTCGGAAGTCCGGCCGGTGATCACATCCATCGTCAGTCGGTCGGGATCTGCCGCAGCCGGGACGTATTCGTCGAGTGAACCCGCCTCGGGACCGATCAGACGCGCCAGGGTGCACAGGTGTTCGGCGCTTCCCATCATGCTTCCGCCAAATGCGATCAGCATCGTAGGCTCCTTTACGTAACCGACCATCAACCTTCTTTCATCTTCGCCATGCAGCATGCGCCCCCGGTGCTGCATGGCTGATAACCCGGTGCCGCTGCGGTGTTCCCGCGGGTTCCGCGCCGCGTGCGATCGGGCAACCCGACCCGACCGCCACTGGCGCGCCAGCCCTCCGGTTCCACATCCTGCACCTGTCTCCAACGCCGGCCCTCACCCACGAACTGCTTCAGGAACACGACCATGGACCTCTCCCCCGGGATGCTCAGTCCCTCGTCCGCCCCCGCGGCCCTGTTCGCCGCCCTGATCCTCCTCTCCGCCGCCGGCTGCGGCGCACCCGCCGACTCGGCCCGGTCCTCCGGTGATTCGGCAGGGTCAACGGGCGCGGTCTTCCCCCCGACCAACCGCCCCGACGTGCGCGGGGTATCGGGCGCGGTCTCCGCGGGCCACCCCCTTGCCGCCGCCGCGGGCCACGAAGTGCTGCGCCGGGGGGGCAACGCGATGGACGCTGCGATCGCCATGGCCGGGGTGCTGGCCGTGGTGCGCCCGCACATGAACGGCGTGGGGGGCGACGCCTTCGCCCTGTACTACGAGGCCGCCACCGGCCAGGTCCACGCGCTGAACGGGAGCGGTCGCGCCGGCGCGCTGGCCACACCCGACCTCTTCGCGGAGCGCGGAATCGAGCAGGTGCCCGGCAACGGCCCCCTCTCGGTCTCGGTGCCCGGAGCGGTCGCGGCCTGGGTGGACGCCCTCGACCGCTTCGGCACGATGCCGCGCGGGGAACTGCTGGCCCCGGCGATCGGCTACGCGCGCGACGGCTTCCCGGTCTCCACCCGGCTCGCCAGCGACATCGTGTCCTCCTCCGGGGCCCTGAACGACCACGCCCGGGCGCTCTACCTGCCCGGCGGCGACCCCCCACCCCCCGGCAGCCTGCTCCGCAACCCGGCGCTCGCGGCCACCCTCGAAACCATTGCCCGGGACGGCAAGGCGGGCTTCTACCAGGGCACCGTGGCCGACCGGCTCACCGCCTTCATCGAGGCCGAGGGCGGCTACCTGCGTGCCCCGGACCTGGCCGCGCACACCACCACCTGGGTCGAGCCTCTGCGCGGCGGCTACGAGGGCTACACGATGCTCGTCCTCCCGCCCAACACCCAGGGAATCGCGCAGCTGCAGCTCTTCGAGATGGCGCGTGCCTTCGACCTGAAGGCGATGGGGCCCGGCAGCACGGCCTACCTGCACGCCCTCATCGAGATGAAGAAGCTCGCCTTCGCGGACCGCGACCAGTGGGCGGCGGACCCCGATTTCACCGACATTCCCCTGGACGACCTGCTCGACCCCGTGTACCTGGCTCGGCGGGCCGCCCTGGTCGACCCGAACGCCGCCGCCGAGGAGCGGGAGCCGGGAGTCCAGGCGCAGACCGACGACTCCGGCGACACCGTCTACCTCACCGCGGTGGACCAGTGGGGGAATGCCGTCAGCTGGATCCAGAGCCTCTTCGCCGGCTTCGGCTCCGGTCTGCTTGAGCCCGAAACGGGCGTCGTGCTGCACAACCGCGGGGCGCTCTTCAATCTGGAATCGGGACATCCGAACATCATTGCGCCCGGAAAGCGGCCCTATCACACCCTCACCCCCATGATGGCGCTCGCCGCCGACGGCACCTTCGCCTTCACCCTGGGGACGCCCGGCGGGGACAGCCAGCCGCAGAGCCTGCTGCAGATCGTCAACAACCTGGTGCACTTCGGCATGACGCCCCAGGCCGCCATTGAAGCGCCCCGCTTCCGTAGCTACAATGGGCTGCGGGTCGCCTTCGAGGACCGCTTCCCGGCTTCCGTCCTCGACGAACTGATGAAGCTTGGCCACGAGGTGGACGTAGTACATGGATGGACGGCAACCTTCGGCGGCGCGCAAATGATCCTCCGCGACCGAGACGGCACGCTTACCGCCGCCTCGGATCCGCGGCGTGAAGCCTATGCGATCGCCTGGTGAGGCCGCGAGCCGGAAAACCCTCCGGGCCCCATGCTCGTCATAGTAGTTGAACGGATATGCATTACCCCTCTTGATGCGAGGCAGGTCGCCATGAAGATGAAACGGGTCGCGCAGTGCTTCTCTCTCCTCTCCATCTGCGCCGTTGCCGCGTGCGGGTTCGACCTTTCCCAGCTTATCGACGGCCTTGGCTCGGACGCCGCGCGCTCGGAGTTTCGCGACATCGTCTCGGACCACCCCTCGGGCACCCTGCTGGAAGACACCCAGGTGGACCGGTTGATCACGCGGCTGGACTCGCTGCTGAATCCCCCCGAGCCCGAGCAACTCGCCCGGAGCGAGGCCGCGCGCTACATCCGCGGCCTTCGCTGGGCCCTCGGGCGGGGCCACGTGACCGGCAAACAGGTCGCGAGCGTCAGCGCCTACCTGGAAGGGCTCAAAGAGGAGCACCCGCGCTCGGCGGACATGATCGACAAGCAGCAGCGCCTGCTGACGCTCACTCCGGGCGCCGTGGCGCAGAACATCGTCGGCACCGACACCGAGGGCGCCGAGTTCGAGCTCGAGGACTATCGGGGCAACA
>JAPOOQ010000412.1 GCA_026713345.1 Gemmatimonadota bacterium
CGCGATCCCCAGCCGGATCCGGTCGCTCACCGCGAGCCCCGAGTCCCGCCGCAGCCTCTGAATGCGGTTGACCAACTCGCGCGCCAGCCCCTCCAGACGAAGCGCCTCGGTGATGGCCGGATCCAGGCCGACGGTGCAGCGCCCCTCGGAGCGGACCACCCAGTCCCCCTTCGCCTCCTCCACCACCCCCACCTCGTCGGCCCCGACGTCGTGCCACGCGCCCCCCACCTCGATCCGCACGGCACCGCCCCCCCGCACCACCTTCAGCGCCTCGGCGTCCAGCGCCCTGATCCGCGCCGCGGCTTCCTGGGTCAGCTTCCCGAACCGGCGACCCACCGCCCGGAAGTCGGGACGGGCCACCAGCGTCACCAGTCCCTCCGCGTCGGCGGCGAACTCCACCCTCTTCACGTTGATCTCGTCGAGGAGCAGCGCCAGCACATCTTCCCCCGGGGGCTCCCCCGGCACCACCGCGAGCAGGCGCCCCAGCGGCTGCCGCACCCGGATCCCCACCTCCTCGCGCGCGGCGCGGCCCAGCGTGCTCAGCGTCCGCACCCGGTCCATGTCGGCCTCGAGCCGGTCGTCGATCCTGCCCTCGTCGGCTTCGGGGAAGCGCTCGGTGTGGCTGGAGCGGCCCGTGAGCGCGCGGTGCAGCCAGTCCGAGGTGAAGGGCGTGACAGGAGCGATCAGCAGCGCAACCGTCCGCAGCGCCTCGTGCAGGGTGGCGAAGGCCGCCGCCGCGTCGGCCGTCTCGGTGTTGCCCCAGAAGCGGGAGCGGGCCCGCCGCACGTACCAGTTGGAGAGCTCGCCGTCCAGGAAGGCGGCCACCGCCCGGTAGGCGCGGGTCGGGTTGTAGCCGTCGAGCTCGTCGCGCACCGTGCGAATCAGCCGGTGCAGCCGGGACAGGAGCCAGCGGTCGAGCACGGGTGGGGCTTCCGCCAAAGTGCCCTCCTCCGACTGCCATTCCTCCAGATTCGCATAGAGCGCGAAGAACCGGTAGGTGTTGAAGAGGGTGTCGAAGAAGCGCGACGCGGACTCCTTCACCCCTTCCGGGTCGAAGCGGGTGGGGAGCCAGGGGTTGCTGACCGTGATCATGTACCAGCGCACCCCGTCGGCGCCGTGATCCGCGACGGCATCCCACGGGTCGACCACGTTGCCGCGCGACTTGGACATCTTTCGACCCTTCGCGTCCAGGATCAGGTCGTTGACGATCACGTTGCGGAAGGCGGGGCCGAGGCCGAGCATCGTCGAGATCGCGTGCAGCGAATAGAACCAGCCGCGCGTCTGATCAACCGCCTCGCAGATGAAGTCGGCCGGGAAGTGGCGCCGGTACATCCCGCCGTTCTCGAAGGGGTAGTGCCACTGCGCCCACGGCATGGCGCCGGAGTCGAACCAGACGTCGATCACCTCGGGCGCCCGGCGCATCAAAGACCCGGTCTCCGGACAGCGCCAGGTCACCTCGTCGATGAAGGGACGGTGCGGATCGAAATCGTCCGGCAGCCCCCCCGCCCTCTCGGCGAGCTCCTCGAAGCTCCCGATCCACTCCACGTGCTCCGGGTCGTCCTCCGAGATCCAGACGGGGAGCGGCGTGCCCCAGTAGCGGTCGCGCGAGAGCGCCCAGTCCACGTTCCCCTTCAGCCATTCGCCGAAGCGCCCCTCACCCACCTGGGCGGGGTGCCAGGCCACCTGCGCGTTGTTCTCCAGCAGCTCGCGGCGCAGCGACGAGGTGCGCGCGAACCAGCTGTGACGGGCCATGTACACCAGCGGCGTGTCGCAGCGCCAGCAGTGGGGGTAGGAGTGCACCTCGCGCGTGGAGCGGAAGACGAGTTCCCGGGCCTCGAGGTCGTCGGTGAGCAGCCTGTCGGCGTCCTTGAAGAAGATGCCGCCCACCAGCGGCAGTTCCGCCGCAAAGGTGCCGTCGGTCCGGACCGGCTCCAGCACGGCCAGCCCGAAATCCTTGCCGGCCTGGTAGTCGTCGGCGCCGTACGCCGGCGCCATGTGCACGACGCCGGAGCCCTCCTCGTCGGAGACGAAATCGCCCGGGATGATCTCCCATGCTCGCCCGCGCACCCCGGCCGCGGGGATCAGCTCGAAGGGGCGGCGGTATTTGCGGTCGAGCAGCTCCCCGACCTCGACCCGCCGACCGATCCGCTCCTCGCCGAAGAGCGCCGCCGCCCGGCTCCGCGCCAGGATGAGGCGCCTGCCCCGATGGTCGACCTCTACGTATTCGATCGCGGGATTCACCGCCAGCGCCACGTTCGACACCAGCGTCCAGGGCGTGGTTGTCCACACCAGCAGGTGGCGCCCCGATCCATCCAGAAGTTCCAGCATGACCCAGAGCGAGGGGTCCTCGACGTCGCGGTACCCCAGCGAAAGCTCGTGCGAGGACAGGACCGTCTGGTCGGCCGGGCACCAGGGGACGACCTTGTGGCCGCGGTAGAGCAGCCCGCGCTCCGCAAGCTGCTTCAAGATCCACCAGACCGACTCGACGTACCCGGCGTGGAAGGTCACGTACGGACGCGAATAGTCGAGCCAGTAGCCGATCCGTTCCGAGAAACGCTCCCATTCGTCCTTGTAGGTGAAGACGGACTCCTTGCAGCGCTCGTTGAACCACGCGATCCCGCGCTCCTCGATCTCCCGCTTGTCCTCGATCCCGAGCCGCTTCTGCGCCTCGATCTCCACCGGAAGACCGTGCGTGTCCCACCCGGCGATGCGGGTGACGTGCCTGCCGAGCATCGTCTGGTACCGGCAGACCAGGTCCTTGATCGCGCGACTGATGATGTGGTGCAGCCCGGGACGGCCGTTGGCGGTGGGCGGACCCTCGAAGAAGACGAATTCCTCGCCGTCGCGCGTGGCCTCCAGGGTGCGCCCGAAAGTGTCCTCCTCACGCCACCGCTCGAGGACGGCTTCCTCAAGGGACACGAGGGAGGATGGCAGAGCGGGATAGCGCATCAGGCAGGGGACCCGGCGGGTTCGCGCACGGTGTCCGCGGCTCCGGCGGCGGCGGCCGCCAGGACCCCCGAGACCAGCCGGGTAAGCTTCGGTCCGGCGGCCACGGCGGTCGCAATGATCGTCTCCACGTCCATTTCCTCCAGCGCGTCGGGGAGGCACTGGTCGGTGACGACCGCCACGGCGAGCACGCGCATGCCCATGTGACGCGCGGCAATCACCTCCGGAACGGTGGACATGCCGACCACGTCGGCCCCCATGCGGCGCAGCATCCGGTACTCCGCGCGGGTCTCGAGCTGGGGACCGGGCACGGCCACGTAGACCCCTTCCCGCAGCGGGATGCGCTCCTCGAGCGCCACCGCCGCCGCGATCTCACGCAGGCCGGGGTCGTACGGCGCGGACATGTCCGGGAAGCGGGGCCCCAGTTCGTCGAGGTTCGGGCCGACCAGGGGGCTGTCCCCCATCAGGTTGATGTGGTCGCTCAGGAGGACGAGGTCGCCGGACGCCCACAGCGGGTTCATCCCGCCGCACGCGGCCGAGACGATCAGGGTGTCGGCGCCCAGCAGCCGCATCACCCGCACCGGAAAGACGATCTCCTGCAGCGTATAGCCCTCGTAGCGGTGAAAGCGGCCCTGCATCGCCACCACCTGCACCCCGTTCAGACTGCCGAGCAGGAGGCGCCCATGGTGCGTCACGACCGTCGAGACCGGAAAGTGCGGCAACTCCTCGTAAGGGACCGAGACCTCGACGTCCATGGCATCGGCCACCCCCCCCAGCCCCGTGCCCAGCACGATCCCCACGCGGGGCGCACCACCCCCCAGCTCCTGTACGGCGCGCACCGCCTCGCGGATCCGGGCCATCTCCCGGCCGGCGCTCACCGGGGGCGCTCCCCGAACAGCGTCGTGCCCAGCCTGACCATCGTGCTCCCCTCCTCGATCGCGATCTCGAAGTCGTTGGACATGCCCATCGACAGCTCCCGCCCCTCGAAGCCGTCGATCCCGGCGGCGGCCTCCAGCAGGCGGCGGGTCCTCCGGAAGGTATCGCGAAGCGTTCGTACATCGGAAGTGAAGGGCGCCATCGTCATCAGGCCCAGGACACGCAGCCCCCCCAACCCCACCACCCTCGCGATCCCGTCCAGCGCCTCCGCCTCCGGGAAGCCCCCCTTGGCGCCTTCCCCGGAGGTGTTGACCTGGACGAGCACGGGTACGCGCCGCCCTTCCGCCTCGCCGAGCCGCGACAGCTTCCCGGCCAGGCGGATCGAGTCCACGCTGTGGATCAGCGCGGCAATACGGGCGGCCCCTCCCGCCTTGCGGCGCTGAACATGCCCGATCATGTGCCACCTCACCCCGCGCCCTTCGAAGTGCGGAGACTTCGCCACCAGCTCCTCCACGCGGTTCTCGCCGAGGTCGAGAAGCTCCTCCGCCAGCGCCGCCTCCACCACCTCGTGCGGATGCCCCTTGGTCACGGCGACGATCCGCACCGCCGCCGGATCACGGCCGCTCCGCGCGGCCGCCGCCGCAACCGTCTCCCGTACGCGGGGCAATCGCTCCCGCAGCACGCGCTGGTACCCTTGCAGATCTGTCATCACGCTCCCGTGTGGTGGGCGTTTCCGCGGCTACACGAAAAGCGCCCCGCCGACCCGGCGGGCCGGCGGGGCGCTTCCGCCCTCTTCGCAATCCCCGGCCCTGGCCTAGTTCGCCTTGAAGGTAATGTCCAGCGCAATCCAGAGCGCGACCGTCTTGTCCCGGTTCTTCGCGGGGCTGAACCTGGCGACCGTGACCACCTTGAGCGCTGCAGCGTCGAGTCCGGCGTGCCCGGAGCTCTCCTTCACTCGCTGGTCCTGCACGACCCCCTCTTCGTCGATGAAGAGCCAGACGGTCGTCTTGCCCCCGATGCCGGCGTCCTTGAGGAGCGCGGGATACTCCCGCTCAAGGACGCGGTTCACCTCGTCCTCGTTCATCATCTTCGGCTTGAGCGTGTGCACGACGAAACCCGGCGCGTCGGCACCCTTCTCCGCGTCGGCCACCTTCGGGGGCGGCGGAAGGCCGGGCCCGTCACCCAGGATGGTGTTGGGAACGAGCGGCAGAACATCGTCGATCGGGACGGTGCTGATCACCGGTTGGGCCGGCTGGCGAACCGCCTCGGGAGGCGGAGGAATGTCCACATCCGGCGGTATGTTCACGACTGTCGTCGTTGTCGCCTCGGAACCCGAAACCGCAACCGCCATCGACGGAAGGTACGCGAAGATCGCGAAGTGGAGGACCACAGCGGCGGTGATGGATCCCCAGAACCAGGAGGAGAACGAGCGCTTGAAGCGTTCGTTGGCAAACCCCTCGATTTGAGCGGTCAGGTCCGGCCGGCGACTCGGTTGGTTCATCATATCCGCCTCCTCATGGGCATCTTCGGGTAGCGCAGCGATCGTGTTATCGCGTACACTCCGTGATACCCCGTTTGGAGCCGGGGAGTTCCGGCCGGGTCCGGTTTTCCTGGCCTGCGGGAGAAGTGCTAGTTCGCCACGAACTTGATGTCCATCGAAATCCAGAGGGCGACCGTCTTGTCCCGGTTCTGCGCGGGGCTGAACCTGGCAACCGTAACGATCTTCAGAGCCGCGTTGTCGAGCCCGGCGTGCCCGGAACCCTCCCGGACTTGCTGGTTCTGCACGACCCCCTCTTCGTCGATGAACATCCAGACGGTTGTCGTACCCCCGATCCCGGCATCCTTGAGGAGGGCGGGATACTCGCGCTCGAGTGTGCGGTTCACGTCGGTCTCGTTCAGCAGCTTCGGCCTCACCGTGTGCACGACGAACTGGGGCGCCTGCGAGATATCCGCCGTCTCGGCCTCCTCGGGGGGAGGCGGAAGGTCGTCCGTGGTCCAGGTGTCGAAGGTGGTGGTCTCGATCGTGAGGTCCTCATCGATCGCCGCCGTGCTGATGACGGGGGTCGCCGGCCGGCGGATAGCCTCCGGGGGAGGCGGAATATCCACATCCGGGGGCGGCGCCACGACTTCCATCTCGTCCGCGTTGATGCTCACGTCCGCCGTTTCCATCTGGGGCCAGAACTCGAAGACCGCGAAGTGGAGAACCACGGCGGCGGTGATGGATCCCCAGAACCAGGAGGAGAACGATTGCTTGAAGCGCTCGTTGGCTGTGCTCGGGGCGGCTGCGACCAGGTCGGACAGGTTGTTCTCGTTCATCGTCTCTGCCTTGTCATGGTGTTTTCGAGTGTGGCGGTAAACATAACCTTGAGGGCTCCGGCCGACTGCAGTTCCTTCTGCAGCTGGTCGATGTAGTGGTACGGGGCGTTGCGGTCCGAGCGAATCGAAACCACCAACTCCTGGTTGGCGACGTAGATCGGGAAGACGATGTCACCGACCTCCTCCAACGGGTACTGGACGTCGTTGATGAAGACTGCGCCGGTTCGTTCCACCCACAGATTCAGGATGTCCTTCTGCTTCTTGTCGATCTTCTCGATCGCTTCTGCCTGGGCAAACTCGATATCGCGGTTCCGGTCCTTCTGGAAGACCGTGGAGACCATGAAGAAGATGAGAAGCAGGAAGGCGATGTCGGCCATCGACGAAGAAGGGATCTCCGTCGCCGCCTTCGATTTCCGCTGCAGACCACCGGATCTGACACTCATGTTCGGTTTACTCCTCCAGCAGGTTTAGCGAAATGCGGTCGGCACCCGCCGCTTGCAGCGCATCGAGGACATCGATCATCATGCGGTACGGAGCGTCGGGGTGCGTGTTGACCGATGCGATCAGATTGGGATTCGCCTCCACGTCCTGCCGCCAGATGGACTTGAGCGCGTCCGCGCGCACGTTCTGCTCCTGCTGGCTCTCGCCGCGCTTGATCACCACCTGGCCGCCGGGCTGCACGATGATGTGGAGGACATTCTTCAAGCTGACTTCCTGGGTCTCCCCCTGTTGGGGAAGCACGAGCTGCAGCCCCTTGTCCTTTGGGAAGGTGGTGGTGACCAGGAAGAAGATCAGAAGAAGGAACGCGATGTCGGCCATCGACGAGGATGGGATCTCGTCGGAGATCTTGGACTTCTTGTTACCGAGAACCGCCATGAATGTTTTCGCCTCCGTTCCGACTGAATATGTGTCCTACCCCGTTTGGGCCGCCAGGTTCCCGCCAGCCCGTGGTGGCGGACCCGCAACACCGCGGCGCTCCGTTCAGGCTACGACCCTGAGCTTCCCCTCGCGCTCCAGGTCCCACGCCAGATTGAGCACCTTCTGCGTGCTTTCCTCCATGTCGACGATGAGCTTGTCGATGCGAGCCACGAAATAATTGTAGCCGATATTGACCGGAATCGCGATGGTCAGCCCCGCCGCGGTGGTCAGCAGTGCGACCTTGATGCCCCCGGCAACCGTCGCCGGCTCGACATCCCCCGAGGATGCGATCGAATCGAAGGCCAGGATCATGCCGGCCACCGTGCCCAGGAATCCCATCAGGGGGGCCACGTTCGCAATGGTGGCCAGAATGACCAGGCCGCGCTCCAGGAAGCTGAGTTCGATGGCGCCGGTGGTGGAGATGACCTGCTCCAGCTCCCCCTTGCGGAGGTCGGTCTGGCGAATCCGGCGAATTCCGGCAAGCAGGATCGCCGCGGCGGGCCCGGGTGTTGCGCCCGCGATTTCCGCGGCTTCGTCAAGGGATCCGCCCCGCGCAGCCTCTTCCACGTTCTCCATGACGTTGATCGCACTGCGGTGCGCGACCCACAGAGTCCAGGTCTTGGCGATGATGACGCCGAGGCCGATCAGCGAGCAGATCATGAGTGGATACATCATCGGCCCACCGTCCGCGAAGAGCTGTGAAAGCTCGTAGCTGCTGTCCAAGGTTTGCTCCTGGTGAGCGGTTTCGGTTGAATCGGGAACCCGCGCCAATGTAGGGGGCCGGGGCCCGGTCGTCAACGATAATCCCGGTCACCTCTTCCGCCGCCTGTTATTCTTCCTGGTTATGAACGGCATTCCGCAGCAGCTGCAGTTCCTGCGTCCCGGGTGGACCGATCTGGTCGAGATCGCCATCGTCTTTCTGCTCATCTACCGGATCCTCCTGCTGATCCGCGAGACCAGGGCGATGCAGATGCTGCTGGGCGTGCTTCTGCTGGCAGGCCTCTACCTGATGGCCCTGATCCTGGACTTCTCTCTGATCCGGGGTCTCCTCCAGGCGCTCTTCGAGTACGGCGCGATCGCGGCGCTGGTGGTCTTCCAGCCCGAGATGCGCGCGGCGCTGGCCCGCCTCGGCCAGACCCGACTGGTGCGGCTGCTCGGCCAAAACCGGGAAGCACGGATGGTCGACCGGCTCGTCGAGGGAGTCGAGCGGCTCAGCCGCCAGGGCGTGGGGGCGATCGTGGCGGTGCAGCGGGAGACGGGGTTGAAGGAATACGCCCGCACGGGACGCCCGGTCGAGGCCACGCTCTCCGCCGACCTCCTCGGGACGATCTTCGCGCCGCAGTCCCCTCTTCATGACGGCGCGGTGATCGTGGTGGGCGACTCCATCCGGGCCGCGGGCGCGATCCTGCCACTGACCCAGAATCCGGTGAGCGACCGGTCTCTCGGCACGCGCCACCGGGCCGCCATCGGTCTCAGCGAAGAGACGGACGCCGTAGTCATCGTGGTCAGCGAGGAAACTTCGCGCGTTTCCCTCGCGCACCGGGGGCGGATCGAAGTCGGCGTTACAGGCGAACGGCTGCGCGAGATGCTGGAGCGCTGGCTGCCGGAGCCCGAAGGACTGCGGGCGGCCCCCCTGTTCGGCGAGGCAGGTTAGCCCGACGGTTCGGGGCTAGCCCGGCGAGGGGAGCGGGTCCGGCGGTGCCAGCCCGGGCTGCGGTTTCACCACCACCTTCACTTCCCGGTCCGCCGCCGTTTCCGGCGTCGCATCGGAATCGAAATCGGTTGCGAGAGGCGGTAGTTCCTTCCCATCCACGAGCAGCCGGATCTCGTCGGCGTCCAGCGTTTCCCGGTCGAGCAACGCCTCCGCGATGTTCTTCAGCAGATCCCGGTTTTCCTCGACGATCCCGCGTGCCCTGCGGTGGGCGGCGTCGAGGATCTGCTTGACCTCCTCGTCAACCTGCTGCGCGGTGTACTCGGAAATCCCCCGGCGCTGAACCAGTTCGCGTCCCAGGAAGACCTCCTGCTCGCCGTCCCCCACGGCCATGAGGCCGATCCGGTCCGACATGCCGAAGCGGGTGACCATGCGGCGGGCCATCGTCGTGGCGCGCTCGATGTCGTTGCCGGCTCCGGTCGTGACGTGTTCGGGGCCGAAGGCCAGCTCCTCGGCGACCCGGCCCCCGAAGAGCATGGCGAGCTGGCCGTTCAGCCATTCGCGTGTGTGGGAGTGGCGGTCCTCCTCGGGGAGCGAGGCGGTCAGGCCCAGCGCGCGGCCGCGCGGTACGATGGTGACCTTGTGAACAGGGTCGAGGCCGGGAACCTTCACGCCGATCACGACGTGGCCCGCTTCGTGGTAGGCGGTCAGCTCGCGCTCCGAGTCGGTCAGCACCATGCTCCGCCGCTCCGTGCCGAGCATGACCTTGTCCTTGGCCTGCTCGAAGTCCTCCATCGCAACTTGGTCGACGCCCCTGCGCGCGGCGAAGAGCGCGGCCTCGTTGCAGATGTTGGAGAGGTCGGCTCCGCTGAGGCCCGGCGTGCCGCGCGCGACGAGGGACAGCTCGACATCTCCGCCGAGGGGCAGCTTCTTGGCATGGACGCGGAGGATCCCCTCCCGCCCCTTCACGTCCGGGAGGTCGACCACCACCTGGCGGTCGAAGCGGCCCGGTCGCAGGAGCGCGGGATCGAGCACGTCGGGACGGTTGGTCGCAGCCAGAAGTATGACGCCCTCGTTGGCCTCGAACCCGTCCATCTCCACGAGGAGGGCGTTCAGCGTCTGCTCGCGCTCGTCGTGGCCGCCTCCCAGCCCGGCGCCGCGATGCCTTCCCACGGCGTCGATCTCGTCGACGAAGATGATGCAGGGCGCGTGCGCCTTCCCCTGCTCGAAGAGGTCCCGCACCCGCGAAGCCCCCACGCCCACGAACATCTCGACGAAATCCGAGCCCGACATCTGGAAGAATGGGCGGGCCGCCTCGCCGGCGACCGCGCGTGCCAGGAGCGTCTTCCCCGTGCCGGGCGGGCCCACCAGCAGGACGCCCTTGGGGAGACGGCCCCCGAGCCGGGAGAATCGGGGCGGGTCCTTCAGAAACTCGATGATCTCCTCGAGCTCCAACTTGGCCTCTTCGGCTCCGGCGACATCGGCGAAGGTCACCTGCGGGGTGTCCGGGCTGATCAGCCTGGCCTTGGAACGCCCGAACTGGAAGGCGCGGTTTCCTCCGCTCTGCATCGCCCGCAGGAACCAGATCCAGAACACGATGAAGAGGAGGAAGGGGAAGATCGAGAAGACCCAGGTTCCCCAGCCTGGCCCCCGGGGCACGGAGTTGATCTCCACCTCACGCTCCTGCATGCTCGCCGTGAGGCTTTCGCCGACGCCGGGGGGCAGCTTGGTGACGAACTCGTTGATATCCGCCTCGTCCACCGTGATCGTGTTCTTCAGCTCTCCCTGGACCGTCTGCTCACCGTGGAATGTGGCTTCCAGGATGTTGTCGTTTTCCAGCTGCCGGAGGAGTTCGGAGTAGTTGATCTCGCCGGTATCGCGGTCCGACGCGCTCATGAAGTTGTAGCCGAGCACCGCCAGGAGCCCGACCAGGAGCCAGACGGACGCTGCGCGGGACACCTTGCGGAGCTTTGGTGGTTCCTTCTGTGGCGGTTTTTTTGGTTCCGACATCTGCCTCTCCGAGGCCGTCTCAGATGGAGCCGATATAGGGAAGGTGCCGAAAGTCCTCGGCAAAATCCAACCCGTAACCTACCAGAAAATCGCCCGGTGCGTCGAAACCGACCCATCGGACGGGCCATTCGAGCTCGGCCACCCGCTTGTGGAGCAGGGTGCAGATCTCGAGGCTGGCCGGCCTTCGCTCGGTCAGCAGGGGCATCACCCTGTTGATGGTGGTGCCGCTGTCGACGATGTCCTCGACTAGGATCACGTGCCGGTTCTCCATCGATGCCTTCGGGTTGTACACCAGTTCTACGTCGCCGGAGCTCACGCGGCCCTTCCCGTAGCTGGAAGCGGCCAGGAAGTCGACCTGAATCGGTATGGGAACATGACGCACCAGGTCGGCGATGAAGATGAAGGACCCCTTGAGCAGACCCAGCACGAGAATGTCGGCGCCGGACCCATACGCCTCGCCGATCTCGCGGCCCATCTCCTCCACCCGCCGCCGGATCGCCTCGGCGGAGTACACGACCCGGAGCAGTCTCCGGTCCCCCAGACGGCCATCCCTGGTGGTGTTCACAGGCAACCTCCTTGTCAGGAATTCAATGGTTGGGTGACGGGCGATCCAGACGGATCCCCACCCAGCAACCGGGTCGATCGGCCGGCCCCCGCCCCCGACCGGCCGGATCCGCGGCCTCGGCATCGTCGCGGGCCGGATCTGCGATCCCCGGAATCCAGACGACGCTCCCGGAGGCATCGGCGACCACGGGGAGGCCTTCGCGCACATCCGCCGCCACGCGCGCCTCGAGCAGGAGCTTCTTCACCTTCTTGCGCCCGTAGGGCATCGCCATCCGGTCGCCCGGTCGCCACGGCCGCACCGTGAGAGGGAAATACATATTTTGCGTAAAATACGCAATATGCGCAAAATCGTTCGGGCGATGGGGCCCCCACCCCACCTCCGCCACCCACCCACCCCCCGCCACCACCCCCTCGCCGCGGCCTCCATCCACGCGCAGACGGCCCGGTGGCGGGCACGGCGGGCCGCCCGGCGCGGCGGCCCCCCCCGCGCGGGCCCCCCCCCCCCCCCCCCCCCCCCCCCCCCCCCCCCCCCCCCCCCCCCCCACCCCCCC
>JAPOOQ010000413.1 GCA_026713345.1 Gemmatimonadota bacterium
GCTCCTCGAGCACCGTCTCCATACGCTCCGGATCCGTGACAAAATAGGGGGACAGGTAGCCGCGGTCGAACTGCATGCCCTCGACCGTGTCGAGCTCGGTCTCCAGGCCTCGCGAATCGTCAACGGTGATGACGCCGTCCTTGCCGACCTTCTCCATCGCTTGGGAGATCAGATCGCCGATCTCCATGTTGTTGTTGGCCGAGATGGCGCCCACCTGGGCGATCTCGCGCTTTCCCTTGGTCTCGGTCGACGCGCTGGCGAGCGCGTCTACGACCACGTCGACGCCCATGTCGATGCCGCGCCGGATGCCCATGGGGTTCGTCCCCGCGGTCACGTTCTTCAGCCCTTCCACGAAGATCGCGTGGGCGAGAACGGTGGCGGTGGTGGTTCCGTCACCCGCCACTTCCGAGGTCCTGGTGGCGACCTCCTTGACCATCTGGGCGCCCATGTTCTCGACCGGGTCCTCCAGCTCGATCTCCTTCGCGACCGAAACGCCGTCCTTCGTCACCGTCGGCGAGCCGAACTTGCGGTCGATCACCACGTTCCGGCCCTTGGGCCCGAGGGTCACCTCGACCGCGCGCGTCAGCTGCGCGACGCCGGCCTTGAGCCGCCCGCGTGCCTCGATATCGAAATCCAGTTCCTTCGCTGCCATTTCGCTCTCGTCTCCTGGGTAGGTTAGTTTACTTTGGCGAGGATGTCCGACTCGCGGAGAATCAGATACTCGTCGCCGTCGACGGTCACTTCGGTGCTACTGTACTTCCCGTACAGCACGCGATCGCCCTCGGCGACCTCCATCGGGGTCCGCCCGCCATCGTCGTTCGGCTTGCCGGGTCCCACAGCCACGATCTCGCCCTCCTGGGGCTTCTCCTTGGCGGTGTCGGGGATGTACAGGCCGCCCCGAGTCTGCTCGGCCTCTTCCAGGGCCCGCACTACAACGCGATCCGCCAGGGGCTGGATCTTCTTTGCGGCAGACATGCGCTCCTCCTTGGATGAAGTTGGGTTGGGATGTTGCGGCCGGCCGCTCGGTACGAGACAGCCTTCCGCACTTCGTTAGCACTCGCGCTCATAGAGTGCTAACAACAGCACTGGAGTTTCGCCGCGGGGCGAAGTGATGTCAACCCCGGCGTCGGGAGGGCCGGCGGGCGCGGGTGTGCTCGCGGCGGCGGGAAGTTCCCCCGGGGTGTCCCGGGGTGTTGATCGTGGGTCAGCGACTCGCCAGGTACGCCCCGGCGATCCCCAGGCCCTGGAGGGTGAGGAACGGCTCGATCCGGTCCACCGACTTCGTGTGCGACGCAATCACCGGCGCGAAACCGCCGGTCGCAACCACCAGGATGTCATTGCGATGCCGGCCCTTCCCGGCTCCGGGGCGCCAGCTGTCACGGATGCGCGCCACCATCCCGTCCACGGCATCGATCGCGGAATAGAACACCCCGCTCTGGATGCAGGTCTCCGTGCGCCGTCCCACGACCGCGTCGGGCGGGACCAGCTCCACCGTCGGCAGCTTGGCCGTGCTCCGCGCCAGCCAGTCGAGGCCGGCGCTGAGGCCGGGCGCAATCACCCCACCGCAGAACACCCCGTCGGCCGTGATGCAGTCGAAGGTCGTCGCGGTCCCGAGGTCCACGGCGATGGTGTCGCGCCCGAAGCGGGTCTTCGCCGCCAGGGTGTTCACGATCCGGTCCGCGCCGACGGTGCGTGGCTCCTCCACATCGAGGCGGATCGGGAGCCCGGAATCCGCCGTCACCTCGAACACGGGTCCTTCAGCGACGGAAGCCATCACCTCGCGCAGGGTTCGCGTCACCGTCGGCACCACCGAACCGATCACGCCACGCCGGATCGAGCCGGCGCCCTCCGGTCCGTCCGCCAGGAGCGCGGTCAGCAGGACCCGGTACTCGGCGGAGGTCCGGGGGACGCGCGTACTGACCCTCCAGCTCTCCAGGACCTCTTCGCCCGCAAGGTCCAGGAGGCCGAAGACGGTCTCGGTATTCCCCACATCGGCGACCAGCTGGCAGTGCATGTGTCAGCTCCAGGATTCCACGGTTCCCGCGATCACGCGCCACCTGTTCCCGGCGCGGTCGCGCACCTCCAGCGACCCGTCCGGCAGCAGA
>JAPOOQ010000414.1 GCA_026713345.1 Gemmatimonadota bacterium
GCCATTTTCGAGGACGTTCGCGCCTTGCAGGAGACATCGGGCCGCACATACGTTCGCGATTTGGAGCGGCTGGTCAACGCGGCAACGCCGGTGGCCGCGCAGGTCACTGCAGCGGTTCGGCAAGTGGAGGGTTCGCTGGGTCCTGCTCTGGAGAGGCTGAATGAGTGGTCTGACGCCGCCGCGCCCTTTCTGGAGGAATTCGAACGAACCGCTGAGGCGGCGGCCAAAGCCATGGAGCGGATTCAGCCTGCTCTGAAGCAGTTCCACGAGCGGAAACAAACCCACGACGCTTTGGACAAGGTGGGCTGGCTTCCGCATCGTTCCGTACCCTACCGACTTGTAGAAGGATGCGGAGACGACCTGGCTCTTCTGGACCGCCGCATCGCCGACTACTACCGCACCCGGTGGATCGAGATTCGTGACGAGATGACGTCAAGTCTCGCCGAGTATCACATTGACGATGAAGCGAGGGCAACGTTCCGTGAGGCGCTCGCGGCTCACGAGGCTGGCTTATACCGGTGTGTCTGCCGCCTGTTGTTTCCCGAGATCGAACGGATGATCGACGCCGGACGACGCGTCGGTTCGAGAAAGATGCTCCAAAAGCTGACCGAATCGGGAGATCCGAGCGATCGAGAGTTGAGAGAGTTGTTCGACTGGGTCATGCTCGAACGCCTTAGAACGCACGCGTACGGGCAGGTGGATGAGGGCGAACAGGATAGGCTTGAGCGGGATCCGGTCCCGAACCGTCACGCCGCCATGCATGGCTTGGTGGCCTATTCGACCCACAAGCACAGCATGAACATGCTGATTTTGACCGACTACGTCTTTCGGATTCTCCCTCCGATCAAGGATTCCCTCACGTAGCTGGAGAAGCGAGCCGCAGCGGGCTGGTGGCGATCGGCAGGGCTCATCGTCGCCGCCGCTTCAGCTTCCCGACCTCGGACACGGAGCGGCAGTGACGGACCAATCCAGGCAGCTGGCGGGCTGGGTGCGGAAGGCCGGCGGGATCGGCTGGTTCATCCGGCGTTTCGGCTTTGCCCAGCTGTTCATGAAGCCGATTCGGACGGGGATGGCGCCGCTGGTGCTTCCGTTGCTGAAGGAGCGCACGGTCGTTTTTCGCGGCGAGTCCATCCCGCTCGTCTACGCCCGTCACAACGTCACCTGGGCGAACGAACGGTGCGTTGAGCTCGCCCTGGCGCGGCGATTCCTGGCCGGGATCCCCGCCGAGCGCATCCTCGAGGTGGGCAACGTCACGCCGCATTACTTCGGCGGCGGGCCCACCGTGGTGGACAAGTACGAGCCCGGGGCGCTCCAGGTGGACATCGTCGACTTCGAGTCCGACCGGCGGTTCGACCTGATCCTGTCGATTTCGACCTTCGAGCACATCGCCTTCGACGAGGCGGGCGGGCCGCAGGAGCCGGAGGCGGTGGCGGCGAAGATTCGCGCCGCGCTGGATCGGTGCAAAGGTTTGCTGGCGCCGGGCGGGAAGTTCGTCATCACGGTGCCGATGGGCTACAACCCGGCTCTTGACGCGATGATCGCGGCTGGCGGGCTGGGGTGCGACCGCGCGACCTGGTTCAAGAGGTTTCCGGGGCGGCAATGGCGCGAGGTGGGGAGGGGGGAGGGGATGGGGTGCCGTTACGGGAGTCCGTACCCGTTCGCCAATGCGATCGTGCTGGCGGAGTGGGACGGGTGAGCGGGGTCTTGGGGGCGAGAGTGTAAGGTAAACACGACGTGTTGTAAAGTAGACACTACAGTATAGACGTGGGTGCCGCAGTCCAGATTGCGGATGGCCGTACTGTCGCCCCTGGCCACCGTCACCTGGCCGGAAAGCGCCGTGTAGTCGCTTCCCGGCGTCGCCGTGCCGGACACCGAATAGCGCACGGTCACGGCCCCGCCGGCCGTGCTCCCCCC
>JAPOOQ010000415.1 GCA_026713345.1 Gemmatimonadota bacterium
CTAAGGCCCCGTATGGAGTGACCGGCTCCGGGTTCGCAATAGAATTGAGGGCCGCTTCGAGGCGGCGCAGCAGCTCGAACTCGGTGGCGGTCAGCGGCTCGGCATCGCCGGCCACGGTCACCCGCGCGCGGCGTAGTCGATGCGCAGCTTGCGCAGCCGGCAGGGTTCGGGCGGGTCGGCCCAGGGCGCGCCCGGCGCAGGGCTGGCCGCATGCGGGCCGTCAGATCGGTCGGCGAAAAAGGGCTGGGTGAGGTAGTCGGCAGCGCCGCGCTCGAGGGCCCCCTCCTGGCCGTCGGGCAGGAGCAGAATGGCCGGTACGCCGACCGGGGCCAGGACCCTGTCCAGCATTTCCAGGGCTCTGCGTAGGGGAGTGCCAGGTCGAGCAGCCGCCAGCCGTGGGCCGCTGCTCCGCCACCAGCCGCGCCAGCTAAGGCGAATGCCCGCTCACGATCGGCGTCCGCTCCCTCTTCCGCAACGGGCAGCGTGAAGCTGAACCGCGAGCCGGGGCCGTCGCGCTCGACGCGCAGACGGCCTCCGTGCGCCTCGACGATGCCCGGCAGCTCGCCAGATGGAGGTCCGGTCCGCCGAAGCTTCCCTCCGTATCACCGGAGGCGCTGCGGGCTTAGTCGGGCGTCCGTTCGCCGTGTAGCTGGGATTCTCGCTGCAACCTGTCCAGCCTCGCGCTCAAGTCTTTCATCGCAGCACTGGCAGCCTCGTACTCTTCCTCCACGTCGCCTCTCGAATCCGCGAGCGTGATCGCCCCCGCGATCGCGGCATCGCGGAGATTCTTCATTGCTGTACGGGCCGTGACAAAGGCGGTATCGGCCCTGTTGGCAAGGCGCTCCAAGTGGTCCGGGAGCACGGGCGCGGTCGCCTTCGTGGACTCGGCGTTTGCGATACTCCGTTCGAGCCAATCACAGAGCTCTTGGCACGTTCGGGCGAGCGTGGCGCAGGCTTCCGCACGCACGGCGGGATCGTCCGCCTGCCGCACTGCTTCGAAACCTGTCCCAAGGTCGGCTCCGACGATCCGCACCCCGCGCTCCGCGCACGCCTCGCACAGCTTCAGCCCTTCCACCGTGCGAACCGCAACGCGGCGCTCACCGCGTTGCGCGCAGACAGCGCACTCTTCTACATCTGGTACATCTGGCATCGCATTGCCCCCCAATGTAGCGGGGACCGAGCGTACAACAGGAAGCTACTTGGGGCCGGGCGGTGGAGCCGTTCTCGATGGAGACTCGCTGGCCGCTAAGGCGCGGCGCATCGTTGCGGGCGGCGTTCTTCTCGCCCACGGGGCGGCCCCCTGATCGGGCAGCCGCCCCCGGCTCCGGCTTGTGGCATAGCTCCCTGCCGGAAATAGCCTCCGGGGCAGAAGAAACACCAGCACAGGGACGGGGCTGAGGGACACCGCTGCATTTTGCAGCGGCGCCCCTCCCTGCCCGTCCGTTACGGGGAGGCAGCGGCGAGCGCGCCCTCCTGTTCCCGTTCGAGCGCCCACTCGAAGAGGGAGAGCGTGGGAGCCTCGTGCCATCTCCGCCGGGCTCCGGCTCCAGCGTCTCCCCGGCCATGAACTCCCCCCACAAGCAAAGCGAGATCTGCGGCTCGCCGCTGTCCGCGCGGCCGTCGTTGGCCGCCGCGCTCACCGGAACGGCCTCTGCCACCGGCTCCGACGCGGCCCACTCCGCATCGACCAACAACGCCTCGGCCTCGGCCGCGACCCGCTGGGCCTGGGCGAAGACGGACTCGACGGAGCCGGCATCCCCGTCTCCCGCGACGATCTTCCTCGCTAGGGCGAGCATCAGGTCGTCGCCGTCGTCCCCGTAGGCGTCGAGGCCGGCCTCGGGCAGCTCGCCCTCGACCGCCAGCGGCGACTGGAGCTTCTGCACCCCGAGCTTGAGCGCCTCGGCCGGCGGGGTGTTCCGGTAGGCCACGAAGACGACCTGCACGGGCTCGGTGTGGCCGATGCGCCAGGAGCGCCGTGGCGCATGCCGCATGTGTAGACGGAGTGTTCTGACCCGAACCAGACCATCGTCGGCATGACGTCGAAACTCATGCAAGAGGCCGCCGCACCCGGTCCAAGTTCACCCCGAAGGCCGGATCCCTACCATTCCGGACGGCCCGAACTAGCGATGTGAAGCACCGTGCGGCGAGCGAGCTCGAAGGCGTCCCTGGAGACGTGATCGGCGTTTTCCGGCAACGTCCCGTCGTGCACAACCGCGGTGCGCGCCGCATAGATGGACTCGGCGGTCTTGCGAATCCAGTTCAGATCCTCCCGATTGCCGCCAATCAGGCGACGGGCTCGCCGGGAGAGCTGGTCGCCCTTCCCGCGCGAAACGTTGAGCTGGTACATGACCTCCAGTGCGATTGCGATGTCGACAACCTTGTCGAAGGCTGCATGTCCGCCTGTTCGCCGCAGCGATGCCGCGAGCCGCGACAGGGCCAGTCGCAGCCGCTCATCGTTCCTGCAGGCTACGAACAACCGCTCGCACTCCGGCAGTCTCTCTTCCGAGAACACCGGATTTGTCACCGCCTGGATCCTCATCGTGTTGGATCCCAGCGCGTCGCGGACTAACCAGAAAACGAAGTCCTGGTCGGGGCCCGTGAGAGCACCGATCTGACGCTCCACAACGGCTGTGTGCGTGCTCGACCTGGCCACGGGCTGCCGCTCAATCACTGACAGGGCATCGCCGAGCAGATGTCCGTCGTCACGAAACGTCGGGGACATCTCCGGCCATTCCAGATCGTCCATGTTGAAACCCACCGGGACGAATACCGGGCCCCATTTCACTTCGGAGACCACCGCCGCAATCGGCTGCCCTCCAATCTGCGTATCGTCCGTTCCGAGCATGGAGCGTATGTCGCTGTCCCGCAGGTAATGCCGCACCTCCTCGATCGGAATGACCGACAGGTTGTCCGGAAAGTCGTACCGGCGCTCGACGTGCAGACCGTGGAGGAGGAGGATCCTGTAGTGACTGAGATCGTTGTCCTCGCCCTTCTGGATCATCTGGACGAAGGCCTCAGCCGTGGCATCCGGTGTGTGCTCGACAGCGTGGTCGAGCAGCCCCATCAGCACGCGGGTCACGGGGTAGCCAGCCATCCTCGATCCTCCCCGGTTTAGGCCCACGGCCCACGAGCCCTGATCGTCGCGGTACACGGCATTCTTCAGCACGGGGTGTTCGAGTAGCACGCCCAGCAACCTGTCGAGCTTCCCCGCAACACTCCGTTCATACTCGTAGTCCGTTGGTGGTCTGCTCCCTAGGAACCGCCAGTATCCCGAAACCCTCTCGCGAACCCGATCGTCCCGGTCATCGCCAGAGTCGGGTACGCCCAACGCGAACTCGGCTCGTCGTCTCAGGCGGACAAGCTCGCGCTCCAGCGATTGCTCGTAGTCGACCAGGTCCCGGAGGCCCTGTGACAACTGGTCTACCCAGTCAGCGGGTGCATCTGGGTTCCCCTGAGTCATGGATGCCATCCTCTCCGCCAGCGGTGTACCGCGCACGCACTTCCGGGCGTCCCGGCCATGAGCTCCGCCCACAGGAACACGGACCACCGCGGCCCCCCGCCGGTGTCGGGGCCGACCCGTTGCGCAGGCCGCCCACTGCGGTAATCGTCGGCTCCGGCTCCGGCGCGTGCTACTCCCCGTCGACGAGCAGCGCCTCGGGCTCGGCCGCGACCTGCCGTCGTCCCCGTAGGCGGCGAGGCCGTCCTGGGCAGCTCGCCCTCGAGGGCCAGCGGGAGAACTGGAGCATCTGCGCCAGGAGCTTGAGAGCGTCCGCCTGCGGGGTGTCCGGTAGCCCATGACGGCGACCTGCACGGGCTCCGGTAGGCCGATGCGCCAGGAGCGGCGTGACGCCTGCCGCATGGTGTAGACGGAGTAGTCCGTGTCGTACCAGCAGACCGTCGGGAACTCCACCAGGTCGCCTGCGGCACCCTCGTCTCCTCCCTGCCCTCGACGTACACTTGTTCTGTCACCAACCCGCGAGAACCCCGCGCCAGAAGGCAGCATTGGAACAGACCGTATCCGGGGGCGGGGATGCCGGTACCGGTTTTGCAGCCGCAACGGGAGGAGCGCCCGATGGCGAACTACGCCACTCTGCCCGAGGAACAGTCCTGGATCGCGTATCTGCGGGCACGGCTGCCGTACTCATTCAAGCGGATTAAGGAGCAGCGCGCGGGGGGCGAGCGGCGCTTTGTTCTCTCGGAGCCCGAACCGGACCTGGGGGCCGAGTATCACAACTTCTGGCGGCGCGGCCACGTCTACTACGCATCGGGCCTGATCCTGGACCGGCCCGGACTGTCCGACTTTTGGCTCCAGCACATTACCGCAGCCGCGCTCGGGCTCTTGCCGGGCGCGGCGCAAGGGGGGTACCCGTGGGACTGGCCCCCCCACACCTTCTTCAACGTTATCCAGATGGAGAAGGCCTGGCAATTCGCAATGGCGAATCACATCGACAGGGAGCGGGTTGTGATGACCAGTTGCGTGCAGGCCGTAGAGCTGTGTCTCAAGGCGATCCAGGCCCACGTTGCGTACCGGCAACACGGTGAGTTCTCCTTCCGTGCCGGTCACCATGTCGAGAGACTCTACCGTGACTTGCCGGATTCTCTCCGCGAAGAGCTCATCGCGGAGTCCAGGGCCTTTGCAGAGGACTACTCGACGCACCGAGCGCGACTTTCGAGTGACATCGATAATCTGATGAGATTCGAACAGCAGGTGGATTGGGCTGCGATCAGGAAGGACACGCTCGATAGTGCCTACACGGTCTTCCTTGACGGTACCGATCCAGGGGGCCTGGACTTGAGCGAAGACTGGCTTGACCGTGCGATGAGCGAGACTCGTGATGGCGAATACCACCGCTACTCGCCGGATGAGTCAAAGGACGAATACCCGGTCCAGCAAATCGCGTACGGGCTCACGCTGGGTCGGTTCCTGTACGAGCACCTGTTCCCCATCTCCCTCCGAGAGTCGGCCAGCGGCAGGTCTCCTTGATCGGCATAGCGGCCGGGCCGTACAACGCCGAGGAGCAGGTGGCGCGGATGGCGGCAGCGCGACCCGCACGCCAGCTGGTGCGCCGCCGTTCGTGACGCGCTGGACAGCGGCGCAGGAGTTCGCGTCGTGGAGCGCGAAGGGGCTCCGGCGGGGACAACCGAGCCCTCGCCATGCGGCTCGTTCACCGTGACGGCGAGTGCCGCGGCACGGCCCCGCCCGCCGTCGCCGGCGCGGCGAGGGCGGGAGCAGCGCTGGCTGAAGCCCCTTGAGGGGCCGCCATGAGCGGCGGCGAGGTGCGGGGGCTTAAAATAAGTCCAATCACACAGAAAAACTACGACGACACGGGCCGATACCACACTATTCACATATCGCGATGTGTAGTATATCCGCGACTCCGAACTGGTTCCTGACGGGAACCGGGTTCCTCGGTATGGAGGCAAGCATGACCTTCACGCAGCCCGAGCAGCGCGTTTGCACCGGCGCCCGGCGTGTCGGCGTGGAGCGCGCTAGCATGTCTACCCCCCCCCCCCCCCTAACAAACACCCCCCCACCCCCCCCCCCCGCCCCCCGCCGGGGCCCCCCCCCCGGGGCCGAGCACCGGCGCGCGCCCCCCCCCCCCCCGCCCGCGCCGCCGCCCCCCGCCGCC
>JAPOOQ010000416.1 GCA_026713345.1 Gemmatimonadota bacterium
CCAGGAGACCTCCGGAATCGCCGTCGATCTGGGCGCGGTGGCCGGGCCCCTGATGGCATCGGCGCCCACACCGGCGCCGCCAACGCCCGCGGCGCCTTCCCCCCGCGTCCTCGCCCGCCACGGCGGCACGGGAGAGACCTCCAACTCCCTCTACCTGATTCCCGCACTCGTCGACCTCGACGCGGCCCACCCGGCCGAGGTGTCGATGCCCGCCCACCTCGAAGCGATGCTGGACGAAGTCCTGGCCGGCGACCCGACCGCGCTGGCCGTCTTCCTGGCCGAGGGCCTCAAGACGGAAGAGACGGGCAAGGGCACGTCGTCGGCGGAGATGTCCAGCACCGGCGTCTGGGGTGTTCGCGACCCGGCCGAAGCAACGGCGGAGCGCGGCCGGGCGACGACGGAGAGGTTCGTCAACGCGGCGGTGGCGTTCATCGAGCGCTGGAACCGGCTCAGACCTCCAGGGACGGGTTGACCCGGCGGCCGCCCCGTCCCCCCACTGGCGATCCTCACCCCCTCTACCCAACTTCGCATGTGATTTGCACCGACATCCCCTACCCCCGAGGATTGCGCCCGTGAACACCACGAACACCACCGGAATCCGCTCCGCCGTGCCGGCCCTGGCGCTGACGCTCGGCCTGGCGCTCGCGCTCAGCCCTGCGCTCCCGTTCGCCCCCGCGCCCGCCCACGCCCAGGAGGTCGGTCCCGCCAACGGCAGCCTCATCATCGCGGGCGGCGCCCTCAGCGACCCCGCCGTCTTCGCCCGGTTCGTCGAACTCGCCGGTGGCCCCTCCGCTCCGATCGTCATCATTCCCACGGCTGGCGGGGGGCAGAGCTACGACCAGTACTTCCCAGGCCGCCGCCCCTTCGAGCGCGCGGGCGCGCAGCACATCACCGTCCTCCACACCAACGACCCGGAGGTTGCCGACACCGACGCCTTCGTCGAGCCCCTCTTGGCGGCCCGGGGCGTCTGGTTCACCGGAGGACGCCAGTGGCGACTGGCCGACTCGTACCTGGACACGAAGACCCACGACGCGCTCCGGGACGTGCTGGAGCGGGGCGGCGTCATCGGCGGGTCATCGGCCGGCGCCTCCATCCAGGGGTCCTACCTGGTGCGCGGTGACAGCCGCACGAACACCATCATGATGGGGGACCACGAGGTCGGGCTCGGCTTCCTGAAGGGCGTGGGGATCGACCAGCACCTGCTCCGCCGCAATCGCCACTTCGACATGGTCGAGGTCATCCGCGCCAAACCGGAGCTCCTCGGGATCGGCATCGACGAGAACACGGCGATCGTCGTGCGGGGCGACCGCTTCGAGGTGGTCGGGCAGAGCTACGCCGTGATCTACGACCACGACGCCACCCTCGACAGCGGTGGGCTGTTCTACTTCCTCGCCCCGGGGGACAGCTACAACATGGCGACGCGCGAAGCCTTCCGTCCCGGCCGCGACAACCAGCCCCTGGGCCGGATCACCGGCACGCCCTGGCCGCCGGACCGCTAGCGCTTTACCGCCATGAACAACTCCATCAGCGTAGCCTTGCCGGACGGCCGCGCGGTCACTTTGCCGGCGGGATCCACGGCGGCCGATCTGGCCGCCTCGATCGGTCCCGGCCTTGCCCGCGCCGCCCTTGCCGCAGTCGTGGACGACGAAATCGTCGACCTGGCCCGCCCGCTCAACGACGGCGCCTCCGTCCGCCTCCTCACCGAGCGCGACCCGGAGGCGCTCGGCGTGCTGCGCCACTCGGCCGCCCACGTCCTCGCCACCGCTGTCCGCGAGCTCATTCCGGGCGCCGGCATCGGTTTCGGACCGGCCATCGACGACGGCTTCTACTACGATTTCGAGGTCCCGGAGCCCTTCACGCCCGAGCAGGTGGACGCGATCCAGACGCGCATGGACGAAGTCGTCCGCGCCGATCATCCCTTCGAGCGCCGGGTCGTCACCCGGGACGAGGCCCGCGACCTCTTCGCCGACGACCCACTCAAGCTCGAGCGCCTCGACGAGTTTGCCGCGAACGAAGTCATCACCGTCTACCGGGACGGCCCCTTCCTCGACCTCTGCCGGGGGCCCCACATCCCCGGCACCGGGCGGCTCAAGCACTACAGGCTCCTCAGCACGGCGGGGGCCTACTGGCGCGGCGACGAGCGCCGCCAGATGCTGCAGCGCATCTACGGCACCGCCTTCTTCTCCGGCAAGGATCTCCGCGCGCACCTCCACCGCCTCGAGGAGGCGAAGAAGCGCGACCACCGCGTCCTGGGCAAACGCCTCGACCTCTTCTCGATCCAGGAGGAGGTCGGCTCCGGCCTGGTCCTCTGGCACCCCCACGGGGGACGGGTGCGCCACGTCATCGAGGAATTCCTCAAGAAGACCCTCATCGAGCACGGCTACGAGATCGTCTTCACCCCGCACGTCGCCAGCGAGGAACTATACCGGATCTCCGGCCACCTCGACGTCTTCGCCGACGACATGTTCCCGGCCATGGACGACGAGGGCGAGCGCTTCCGCATGAAGCCGATGAACTGCCCCCATCACTTCATGATCTACCGCTCGCAGACCCGCTCCTACCGCGATCTTCCGCTGCGCTTCGCGGAACTCGGCACCTGCTACCGCTACGAGCGCTCCGGCACGTTGCACGGGATGCTGCGGGTGCGCTCGTTCACGCAGGACGACGCGCACATCTTCATCCGCGAGGACCAGATCGCGGAGGAGTACAACCGGCTCCTGGATCTGGGGGACTACCTGCTCAGGGTCTTCGGCTACGAGTACCGCGCCGCACTATCCACGCGCCCGGAAAAGGCCATCGGCGATCCGGCAGTCTATGACTCCGCCTCGGACCGTCTGGCCGGCGTTCTGGCCGACCGCGGACTGGACTTCGAGCTCGACGAGGGAGGCGGCGCCTTCTACGGACCCAAGGTGGACATCCTGGTCACCGACGCGCTGGGCCGGGAGTGGCAGGGGGGGACCTTCCAGCTCGACTTCCTCATGCCGGAGCGCTTCGGGCTCGACTACGTGGGTTCGGACAACCGCAGGCACCAGGCCGTGGTGATCCACCGTACCTTGCTGGGGTCGATGGAGCGCTTCATCGGGGGTCTCATCGAGCACTACGGGGGTGCCTTCCCGCTCTGGCTGGCTCCCGAGCAGGTCCGGATTCTGCCGGTCTCGGAGCAGTGGACGGAATCGGCGGGCCAACTGGTGTCGCAGCTGGCCGAAGCCGGCATCCGTGTGGAGCTGGACGAGCGGGACACGCTTGGGTACAGGATCCGCAACGCAGAGACGATGCAGGTGCCGTATATGGGGATCGTGGGAGAGCGGGAGGCGGAAGCGGGTACGGTGTCGGTGCGGAGGCGGGGCGCGAAGCGGAAGCAGGTGACGATGCCGAGGGACGAGTTCGTGAACCGGCTGCGGGAGGAAGTGGCCAGCCGGGCACTGGACTGACGAAGATTGACTTTGCCCGGCCCGCATCGTTAGACTAATAATCTGTACAGTTCAGGAAGTAGAGGACTGACCGCCTCTCACCCAAGCAGCTGACGGGCTTCCGGGTCTCCTGGTCGAGTCACCTTCGGGCGCCCCGGCAGGTCGCACGGCCCGGATCTTCCGGGCTTTCGCATTCCCGGAAGCGCATCCACCAAAGAATTCAAGGAGATTTCCAAGATCGCAGAAAAACGCGTCCGGGTGAATGAACAGATCCGGATCAGCCCCATTCGACTGATTGACGAGGAAGGAGGGCAGGTCGGCATCGTTTCCCTGGACGACGCGCGTGCGCGGGCTGCCCAGCGAGGGCTCGACCTTGTGGAGGTCGCTCCCGATTCGCGCCCGCCCGTTGTTCGCATGATGGACTACGGCAAGTACAAGTACAAGGCCGCCCGCGCCGCGAGAGAGGCACGCAGGAAACAGCACACCGTCCAGATCAAGGAGGTCAAGTTCCGACCGGGAATCGAGGATCACGACTACGAATTCAAGCTCCGCCACGCCAGGCGGTTCCTGCAGGAAGGGAACAAGGTCAAGCTCACGATGATGTTCCGGGGCCGGCAGGTCACGCATCCGGAACTCGGACGGGATGTGCTGCTGCGCCTGACCAGCGACCTCGGCGAATGGGCGATGATCGAACAGTATCCCAACTTCGAAGGCCGCCAGATGTCGATGATCCTCAAGCCCCTGAAGAGCTGACAAGCCGTTTGGAGAACCGATGCCGAAGATGAAATCCAACCGGGGCGCCGCCAAGCGCTTCCGCAAGACCGGAACCGGAAAGCTCGTGCGGATGCGGGCGTACAAGTCCCACATCCTGACGAAGAAGAACCGCAAGAGGAAGCGGCGGCTCCGGACGGCGACGCAAGCGTCCAAAGCCGATGTCCGCCGGGTGCGCCGGATGCTCCCGGGTACCTAGCAGTCCGTGGATGATCCCCGCGTCGCACCGAGGGCGGCGAGGCGCCGGGCTGGCAAGGCGCGACGAAGGGCGAATAGCACCGCTATTGGCCCGAGGAGCAATGCAGAGCGGTGCTTCGAGAAACCTGAAAGTAAAGAAAACATGACACCTGGTAAAGTCCTCTTGACATTTGTCGAGCGTGCGAGCACCGCGGCCCAGCCCGGATGCATCGCCGCCCGAATGCAGCGGGGACTTATTCCACGGGCTGCTAGAGTCCCGCTGCCAAGGAGACGATAACGATGCCTCGCTCTACGCGCTCGGTTGCGCGCAACAAGCGAAAAAAGAAGGTCCTGAGGAACGCGAAGGGGTACTTCGGCGGTCGCAAGAATCTCTACAAGACCGCGAAGGACGCGGTCGAAAAGGGCTGGGAGCACGCCTACCGCGACCGCAGGAAGAAGAAGCGGAACTTCCGCCGCCTCTGGATCACCAGGATCAACGCCGCCGCGCGTGAGAACGACATTTCCTATTCGCGTTTCATGAACGGCCTCAGGCGGGCCGGGGTGGAACTCGATCGCAAGGCTCTCGCGGACCTCGCGATCCGGAGCCCCGACGCCTTCGCGTCGCTGGCTGACCGGGCGAAGTCGGCGCTGAGCAACTGATCCCGCCCCGGGACAACGGCGCCCTCACCGATCGCGCGTGCCCCGTGCCACGGCGATGATCGACGAGCTCGGGCAACTGGAGCGGGACGCCCTCGAGGCGATTCGCGCGGCGGGGAACCCCGACGAACTGGAACGGGTCCGCGTTCGCTACCTCGGTCGCCGGGAAGGCCTCGTTTCAGGGTTGCTGCGCCGCCTCGGAACCCTTGACCCGGCCGAACGCCCGGCGGCGGGCGCGGCGGCCAACCGCGCGAAGAAGGCGCTCGCGGCGGCGCTCGAGGAACGTCTGGGGGAGCTCGCCGCGGAGGAGGAGGGAGGGGGCCCCGAACTCGACCCGACCCTGCCGTCGCGCCGCAAGTGGCGCGGCACCGTGCATCCGGTCAGCCAGGTCATCGACGACATCTGGGCGATCTTCCGCAGCCTGGGCTTCACCCGCGCGCGCGGCCCCGAGGTGGACACCGAGTGGTACAACTTCGTCGCCCTCAACACGCCCCTCGACCATCCGGCGGCCGACGAGCAGGACACGCTGTACCTGTCGCCGGGGCTTCTGCTGCGCAGCCACACGTCGCCGGTGCAGATCCGCACGATGGAGGTGCACGAACCGCCGATCCGCATCATCGCGCCCGGGATGGTCTACCGCAGGGACACCTACGACGCGACCCACACCCCCGCCTTCGCGCAGGTCGAGGGGCTGGTCGTGGACGAGGGCGTCACCTTCGTGGACTTCAAGGCCACGCTGGCCGAATTCGCGAGGCGCTTCTGGGGGCCGGGCACGCAGGTCCGCTTTCGCCCGTCGTTCTTTCCCTTCACGGAGCCGTCGGCCGAGGTGGACGTAAAGCGGGTGATCGTGCGCGAGGACGGGAGCGAGGAGGAGACCGACTGGATCGAGGTCATGGGAGCGGGAATGGTCGATCCGGCGGTGCTGGAGAACGTGGGATACGACTCCGAGCGATACACCGGGTGGGCCTTCGGAATGGGGCCGGCCCGGGTGGCGCTGCTGCGGCACGGGGTTCGCGATCTCAGACTCTTCTACGAGAACGACATGCGCTTCCTGGGGCAGTTCACATGAAGGTGTCCTACCGCTGGCTGCGCGACGTGGCGCCGGGGATCGGACTGACGCCGGCCGAAGCGATGGCCCGGCTGGCGCTCCGGGGCGCGCCCGTCGAGGATGCCGAGGACCTGGCCGCGGGGCTGCAGGATGTCGTGATCGGCAGGGTTCTGGAGGCCCGCCCGCACCCGAACGCCGACCGGCTCACGCTCTGCAGGGTCGCGGGTCCGGAGGGCGAAGTCCCGGTCGTGTGCGGCGCGCCGGATGTGCGTGAGGGGGCCTTCTACCCCTTCGCGCCGGTGGGGGCGGTGCTGCCGGGGGACTTCCGGATCGGGAAGCGGAAGATCCGGGGCGAGTACAGCGAGGGGATGCTTTGTTCGGAGAGCGAACTAAGTCTCGGTGAGGACCAAGCCGGGATCATGCTCCTGGATGGCGAGTACGAGGTGGGCGCGTCCTTCGCGCGAGCCACGGGGCTGGAGGACTGGCGCTTCGATGTCGAGGTGACGCCGAACCGCGGCGACCTGCTGTCGCATGTGGGGATCGCGCGGGAGCTTCACCCGGAAGGCCAGGCGGGGATCGCGCTGCCGGACGTCCCGGGCGGGGGGGACGCCGCGACCGCTGCGCTCGAGGCCGGCTTCGCCCGTGGAGGTGCGGAGAGCAAGTCGGCCGGTGTGCGCATCGCGATCGAGGACCCCGATCTCTGCCAGCGGTACCTGGGCGCGGTGATCCGGGGCGTTTCGGTGGGGCCCTCGCCCCGCTGGCTGGCCAGCCGCCTGCACGCGGCGGGGGCGCGCCCGATCAACAACGTGGTGGACGCCACCAACTACGTCATGCTGGAGCTTGGCCAGCCGCTGCACGCCTTCGATCTGGACCGGCTGGAGGACGCGACCATCGTGGTGGGCCGGGCCCGCCCGGGGGAATCGCTGGTCACGCTCGACGGGGAGACGCGGCCGGTCACGTCCGAGATGCTGATGATCCGCGACGCGCGCCGGCCCGTGGCGATCGCCGGGGTGATGGGGGGGCGCGATTCGGAGGTGAGTGCGGGCACCGCCGACGTCCTGCTCGAATGCGCCCACTTCGAACCGAAGCAGGTGCGCGCGACGCGCCGTGCCCTGGGAATGTCCACCGACGCGAGCTACCGCTTCGAGCGCGGGGTCGACCCGAGCGCCATGGAGACCGCCGTCCGGAGGGCTGCCGCGCTGATCGTGGCCACCGCCGGCGGAAGCCTGGACGGGGAGATCATCGACGCTTGCCCCGCGCCCTGGGAGCCCCCCCGCGTCACGCTCTGCCCCTCCCGGGTCGCGCACCTGCTCGGCGTGGAATTCTCCGCCGAAGAGATCGAGGAACTGCTGGCCCCGCTCGGCTACGAGGTCGCGGAGCGCGGCGACGACGCCCTCGAGTTCGTGGTCCCGGGACACCGCTGCCAGGACACGCTGCGCGAAGTCGACCTCATCGAGGAGGTGGCGCGCACCCACGGCTACGACGCCTTCCCGCAGGAACTCTCTCGCTTCCGCCCCGGTACGGTGCCCGACCACCCGCTCTTCCAGCTCGAGGACCGGCTGCGCGCGCTGCTCGTCGCCGACGGGATCAGCGAGGCACAGACGCCGGCGCTGGGACCCGCCAGTGACGGAGACGTGGAGCTGATGAACCCGATGTCCGCCGAGGAGGGCCGGCTGCGCCGCGACCGGCTGCCCGGGTTGCTGCGCCATGTGGAAAGGAACATGGCGCGGGGCGTGCGCGACGTGCGGCTCTTCGAGTTCGGCACCGCCTTCGCGCCGGTCCCGGAAGCGGCTCCGGCCGAATCGGCGCGCGTCGCCGCCGTGCTGACCGGCCGCCGCGCGCCGCGGCAGTGGTCGGGCGGGGCGGAGGCCTTCGACGTGTACGACATTGCGCGGGTGCTGGAGCTGATCGCGGCGGAGGCGTTCCCGGGGGGGCGGGTGGAGGTGTGGGGCGGGGACGCGGGCTTGCCGCGCCGGGCGGCGGCGCTGTTCGTGCCGGGGAGGGTGTACGCGCTGCGCTCGTCGGACGGGGAGGTCGCGGGGTGGGGGGG
>JAPOOQ010000417.1 GCA_026713345.1 Gemmatimonadota bacterium
CGCCGGGGCGGCTCGGCCGGCGCACCGGGGTGTGGTTTTCTGGTGAACGCGACGGCGAGGGGGGGGGGGGTGCGTGGGGGGGGGGGGCCCGGTTGGCGGTTCCCTGGGGGGGGGCCTTGGGTCGGGGGGCGGGCCCTACGAGGGTGTGTCAAGACACTTCTGCGCGCAGACGTTCGCCGCATCGACTGTCTGTCCGGTTTCCTGCATCTGTTCGGACAAAGACCTCTGCCGCGTCGGTGAACGCCCGGCAGGGGCTTGACGTCTCCGCTTCGCGGAATGCCCAGACACATCACCGCGGCGGCCTGTTCCCCGTCATCGCGCCTGGTGGTCTGGGCATTCGTCTCCGCGGCCCTGGGCGTGGGTCACGTCGCGGGTGCCTCCCGGACCCCGATTCTAGGAAGCGCGATCAAGCAACTAGTCCGCGGGCCTGTGGATTGCGAGATTGGCGCGCGATCACTGAGAACGCGCCACGCGCGACGACGTTCACCGCGTTTTCTGTGGATAACTCCCCGTTTTCTGTGGATAACCTGTGCGCAACTGTGGACAGCGTTTCGCGCGCTCCGCGCGATGCGCGCGCGATCAGTGCCGACCATCCGCGCGCGTCGCCGCGGGCCGCGGTATTCATTGCCGCATGGACACACCCGAAGCTCCCCCGCCCACCGAGAACCGGCACATCGAGGACCGGCTGCACCTGGGCGAGCGCTCCGGCCGCCCGCATCTGCTGACGCTGCGGATCGAGGGACGGCCGATCACCTGGAACAGCCTGCTCAAAGCGCACCCCAAGACTCGCTCGCGCATGAAGAACGAGTGGAAGGCGGCGACGCTGCGGGCGCTCGGCGTTGCGCTCGCCTATGACGGCATCCCTGCGCTGCCCGACGAGCTGGCCGACGAGTGGGCCAGGGCGAACCGCGCGGATCGCGAGCGGCTGCTGCGCGACAACGAGGTACTGCAAGCGCGCTGCTTCCCGCATCTCGTCCACGTGGAGGCCCGCCCGCTGTACGTGTCGGGCCGCAGCGTGCCGGACCCTGACGGGATCGGAGCTGCGGTCAAGTCGTCGCTGGACGCCATCGTGAAAGCCGGATGCCTGGTGACCGACTCACGCCACCACGTCAGCGGCCACTACTACGGGGCAGCGCTCATCGAGCCGGACGGAGGCCCCGAGTCGCTGAGACTCCAGGTCGAGTCCGACTGGCAGGACCACGGGTGGCTGACATGACCCGCAGAACGTTCGATCAGTCCGTGAAGGTCGTCGATGAGGTCATGGGCCTGTACGGCTACGGCGACGACGACATCGAGACGTGGCAGGCGGGCCACGGCCTGACCGGCATGATGGTGCGCTCGCCAGGCTGCAAGGTGTCGCGTCACTCGCATCTCAACCGCAAGAAGGCCCGCTGCGAGTGCCTGGGGCCGGTGACAGGCGTGGACTACCTCCAGTGCACGGTCCTGCTGGCGTCGATGCTGCGGCGCCATCCCGCCATTCCCGAGCCGATAGGAACCAAGCCGGTGATGGGCTGGAACCACGTCACGACGTGGACTCCCCACGCCGACGGGATACCGCTGCGCGGCAACGGCCGATGAGAAACGCCATGGCAGGCCACGGCGTCACCGCGGACCCGCGACGGTGCGCGTGCGGATCGCCGCTGCACCGCGAGCACAAGCTCCCCGGCACCCTGATCGAGAAGTTCTGCGTCGCGTCGGGATACCTGGTCAGCTCCACGTCGGCGGCCGTCGCGGCGGCCTCGCTCGCAGCGGCCGTAGAGGCCGATTAGTGCCGCTGGGTTCCCGTCGTACCGGACCTGCCGTCGCCCCGCAGCCGTGTCCGGTTTGGCTATGATATTCGGACACCCTCGAGCGGGAGGCAACGCCGTGGACGATGGGATCGAAATAGAGGACGAGAGCCTGGAGGCGCTGGAAACGCTGCGCGGAATAGGCGACGATCTGGCTGCTTTGCAGCGGATGGCGAAGCGGCTCAAAACGATCCGCAAAGCGCTGATCCGATCCGTGTGGGATCAGAACGGGCTGACGCTGCGCGAGGCCGCCCAGGTGTTCGGCGTGCCCAAGTCAACGCTCCAGGACTGGGCGCACTCCGGCGGCTGGCAGGGCGGGCGCGGACGGTGAGCATGGGACCCAACCAAGAGCGCGTCATGGAGCTGCACGCCGAGATAGCGGAGCTGCAAAAGGAGTTGAAGGAGATACAGCCGCTGGCAATAGCGGAAGCACGGGCCATGCGCGAACAAGGCACTACCCCTCGTGTGACCGACGGCGAAAACCGCTTGCTGCTGACAGGGGCGGGAAAACGGATTACCTGGGCAGAGGCCGACCTGTTGGCATCCGAGCCTGACATAGCAGAGCGTGTCCGCCGCAGCCGCTTTGACGCTGACAGCTTTCTCAAGCTGTGCGAACAGCGGGGATATGACCGCCAAGAAGTTGAGCGGCGGGCGACCGTAACCGTCGTTGAGGAAGTCTTTGACGAGGACCTGCTGCGACCTGTCTGCGACGAGCTGGGCGTGCCCTTTGACGAGCTGGCCGACGAGTCAGCAGACGTTTGGTATGACTGGACAACGCCGGCTATCAAAGCCGCCGCGGCTGACGCTGACCGTTCGTACGAGCAGATCAAAGAGCGATACGGGCAACAGGACGAGCGGCTGGACTTCGGCCCGGCGACAGAGGACGACGTGCGCCAATGGCTATGGGCGCAAATGGGCACCGGCGACCGTCGGCCGTGTCCGAGCTGCGGCGAACATCTGCGACTGTGCGACCTTCACCTGGATCACGTCCACCCGGCGTCACGGGGAGGCAGCGACGACGCACACAACAGGCAACTGCTGTGCCAGCGATGCAACCTCGTGAAAGGCGACCAAGCATGACGATGAGCGAAGCCGAGGCCGCCGACTGGCTGCGGATCATGGGCCTGTACGAAGCGGCGCTGGGCGAGCGCGCAGCGTGCGCAGTGTGCGGCACCGTGTACGGCCTGGTGGGCCACGGGACGGACTGCGACATTCAGATCGTGGACTACGGCAACGCGACAGCAACGTCGTGCCTGGACTACGGGACCGAGTGCGCCCTGCACTCGAAGATCGACTACCGCAAGGGAGACTGGTAATGACCGACAGAGTGAACGTGGAGACGGTGTGCGCTCCCGAATGGGTGGAGTTCGACGCTTACGCGTCTCGCACGGCGCGAGGTTTCTGGCACATGGGCGAGACGCTGTGCCGCATCCGCGACAAGTC
>JAPOOQ010000418.1 GCA_026713345.1 Gemmatimonadota bacterium
AGCTTCGTGCTCCCGCCGATCAACGTGGCCGCGATCAGCCTCTATTCCCTGGGCATGGTGCCGATTCCGGCGCTGGTCTGGCCGCTCCTGATCTCGGCCATGGTGCTCGTGCCGCGCTGGCGGGCAATCCATGCGGTCTTCGTGCAGGCGGATGACGGCGAATCGGGAGTGCGTCGCTACGCTCCCATTCTCGGCCACCTTCGCGACGCCCCGCTCGAGTCGCGCTACGCGGCGGCCCTCCGCGAGCGTGTGGGCACCGGGCCGCGGGCCGACGCCAGGCCACCGGACGGCTCCGGGCCACGCTCGGCCGCCGGGCCGCGCGCCGCGCCCGAGGAGATCGCGACCCTGCGCCGCCTCCTCGACATGGCCGAGGCGCGAAGGTCGCCGCTCCTGCACATTCCAGTCGCGCTGGTGCTGCACTGGGACGTGCATGTGCTGGCCGCGCTCGAACGGTGGAAGGCGCGGTCGGGAAGCCGTGTGAGGGGGTGGCTGGGGGCGGTGGGGGAGGCGGAGGCGCTGGCCGCCCTGGCCGCGATCACGGCCGACCACCCCGACTGGACGATGCCCACGCTGGACCCGGAAGCCCGCACACTCCACGCCCGCGCCCTCGGCCACCCCCTCCTTCCGCCGCGGGAATGCGTCCGCAACGATGTCGAAATCGGCCCCGCGGGCTCCTTCCTCCTCGTCACCGGCTCCAACATGTCCGGCAAGTCGACCCTGCTGCGCGCGACCGGACTGAACGCTGTGCTGGCCCAGGCCGGCGGCCCCGTCTGCGCCGAGGAACTGCGGATCCCCCCGCTCCGCGTCATGACCAGCATCCACATCGAGGACTCGCTCGCCGACGGCGTCTCGTACTTCCTGGCCGGACTTCAGCGCCTCAAGCGCGTGGTGGACGCGGCCGCCGACCCTCAGCCCACCCTCTACCTCCTCGACGAGATCCTGCAGGGCACCAACAGCGCCGAACGGCGCATCGCGGCCCGCACGGTGCTGCGAAAGCTCCTCGCCACCGGTGCGATCGGCGCGGTGACGACCCACGACCTCGCCCTCGCCGACGCCGACGATCTCACCGCGCGAGCCGTCCTCGTACACCTTACCGAGTCCGTCGAAGACGACGTCGGGGAACTGACCTTCGACTACCGGCTGCGCGACGGGATCGCCACTTCGACGAATGCATTGCGGCTGCTGGCGTTGGCCGGGTTGGGAGACGGGGATGATTCCGGGGATTTCTAGATGCGGCAAGCCTGCTAGGCGCACTCGAGTCGGTAGAGCTCTGGGCGCTGGCGCGGGGTGCGGGGTAACAGACAGAGCCTTGAGACGCCCCGCGCATTGGGGATCAGAGCCGACTAACCCTTCAGCAGATCCCGGAAACCCAGATACCCGTCCGCGCCGAGCCTGTCGAGCAGCGCGCGCGCCTCGGCACTGGTCGCGTGGTTGGCCAGCGCCATTTTCAGAATGGTGCGTGCATCCTCGCCACGTCGGAGTATCAAGCGTCGTTCCGCCTGGTCCACATTCACCCAGAATCTGAATACCTCGAACGTCTCGGCGGGATGGGCTTCCACCAGTTCAACCAGGCAATCCATCACATCAAGATAAGGCTTGGCCGTCCCGGCGAGCCTTATCAATCGGTGCAAGTGAGCCAACGTCCACTTCGAGTCGAAACGCCCTGAGGCAATCCACCGCCCCAGCGAGCTAAGATGACCCATTCGTTCCCCTCCCGCCTCCTCCAGGAACCCGAGGAGTCCCTCGGTAAGCAACTCATAGCGTTCCAACACTTCCGCCGGGAACTCGGTCTCCTGACGGTGGAATTCCCTGCCTATTCGGTATATCGCGCCCTGGCCGTCATTCGGCTTCGCGTTCTCGAAGTACCTCCTCACGAGGGCATCTTCGTCTGACCACGACAGAATCCCTCGTCCAACCATGAGCAGGAGATGCTCCCCGAGCCGTGTCTCAGGGTGGCCCCTTGCTATTGCAGTGTCGTCATCACTCCCCGGAAGGCGATGCACCGCAGCTGCATACTGGTCGCGGAGCAACTGGAAGGGTCGGTTGTAGACCGGACATAAGCGCAGATAGGTCTGCCATGCCGCATCTCGAAGCTCCGGACACCGGTCGGAGAAGATCCTGTCCGTGTTCTTCTCCGTCCAGTCCGCGTCGAGCAAGGTCAGATGGGGGAACCATTGCCCATACACCGCGCGAACCGATGGAGAAGGCTCAATCGCGGGATCAAGATGGCGGTCGAGCCTCTTGCGAACCTCGGGGATCCTGTTCAGGTCGAAGGCTGGAGAGTCCCCCGGTCTTGCGTCCATGACCGACCGATACACCCACAAGGCGTATTGAACCACCGCGTGCATGGCTTCCCCCCGAACGGTGTTGATCGATGTCGTCGCCGGGTCAAATGTGGACTCGGTATCGTCTTCGGGAGAGGGATCCGGATCGTCTGCCGCCGAGTCAATGACGGCCCAAACAGCGCTTCGCAAGCCGAAGGGAATCACGTCGTCCTTCAAGCCGGTGCCGAGGAGTCTGACGCATTCAAGACGCCCTTCGCGCCATTCACGGCACCGGGGATGCCGGGTCGAGATTTTGGATACCAGGGCCATGACCGATGCCCAATCGACGATCCGTTCTTCACGGATGGCTTGACACAAACCCCGCAACAGCGCCACCACGTACCGTACACGAATTTCCAGAATGGAGTCTGACGCCGACAGAAACTCTCCCGGGGCACGCCCAACCACTTCTTCCAGGACGCGTGCAAGGCCTTCCCGGTCCGGCGACATGGGGTCGCCAGTCGGCTCCCATGATGCCAGGTACCCAAGGACTTCACTCGTCGACATGGATTCCAGGTCCTTGACTCCCAAGGGACTCGTCGGACCCGTCCAGGTCGTTGTGTACGAGGTGAAATCGGGATGTTCGGGTTCACCCACCTCCTCGACGATCCGGGCGTAGCGTTTCTTCCACTCGCCGTCCAGGTGTTCGCGAATCCACGCAAGGCG
>JAPOOQ010000419.1 GCA_026713345.1 Gemmatimonadota bacterium
GAACCGGTGGAGCGCGACAACCTGGACAAGGGTTACGAGTTCGCTAAGAACAAATATGTCACCTTCGAGCCTGACGAGCTGAAGGCGATCGAGGCCCAGTCGACCGAGGCGATCGAGATTACCGAATTCGTCCCGGCGGCGGACATCGAACGGATCTACCTGGAACGCGCCTACTATCTCGGGCCCGCCCGCGGCGGCGCCCGTGCCTACCGCCTCCTCTCTGCCGCGCTGCGCGAGATGGAACGGGTGGCGATCGCACGCCATTCGGCCCGTGGCAAGCAGCGGCTGGTCATGATCCGCCCGCTCGGCGACGGCTTGATCCTGGAGCAGCTCTACTATCCGGACGAGGTGCGCTCCTTCGACGAGGTGCCTCTGGAGGACGGCGAGGTCAGCGAGGCCGAACTCGCACTCGCCAGACAGTTCATCGAACAGGCCGCCAGCGACGCCTTCGACCCGGCCCGCTACAAGGACGAGGTCAAGGAGCGCGTGCAGAACCTCATCGACCGCAAGATCGAGGGCGAACAGATCACTCTGGCGCCGCAGGAGGAGCCAGAGACCAAGATCATCGACCTCATGGAGGCGCTGAAGGCGAGCCTCGGCGGATCGGAGGAGCGCGAGGAACAGCCCAAAGCCGCGGCCGGCGGCGGGGGATAACCGTCCCGCCCGGCTCCGTTCCTACCGACCCCGTTCGCGGAACAGCCACACCCGGATCAGGACGGCACCCCACACCAGGCCCACGCCCCCCCAGACGAGCTTCGCGTAGACCAGCGGCAATTCCAGAGCGGCCTGAATCACCAGTCCCCCGCCGGCCGTCAGCAGCAGGGTCCCGATAAAGAACGCGGTGTCCTCCCAATGGGACGTCTTCTTGCTCATCTCAGCGGGCTCGCTCCCGGGTTGGCTCTGGCCGCAGGGTCCGCCGGGGGGCCCCGCCGCAAACCAATCTGGCGTCTGCGCCCGGCCGGCACCAGAACCCCATAGCACCCCCTCCCGCACTGGAGCCGTGCACCCGGCACGGTTAGCTTCCCGAAGAAGCGCACACCACGCTTCACGCATGCGCCCGTAGCTCAGCTGGATAGAGCATCGGCCTTCTAAGCCGAGGGTCCCAGGTTCGAGTCCTGGCGGGCGTATTCGGGCGGTCGCTCCTCCGGCTCACCTTTCGGGCACCGCCTCCATGAGCAGCTCCAGCGCACGGTTCAGGGCCTGTCGTCCCGGGCCGCTCCCGCTGTAGTGGCCCAGGCGCGCCACCACCATCTCGTGGGACGGGATGACGATCGTGTTCTGGCCTCCCGCTCCAGCCATGTAGTACGCGGTCGCCGGGACCGGGAACTGGCCCGCCTGGTTGACCCAGAAAAACCCTCCTCCGTATTGGAGGCGTCCGTCCGCCTCCCACGCCGGCGCAAGCGTGCTCACGTAGTCCACGTATCCCTCCGGCAACAGGCGTTCGCCGCTCGGGGCAACCCCATCGTTCAGATACAGATTGCCGAGCCGGGCCCAGTCCCGGCCGCTGCCGAACTCGTAGCCCTGCAGGAGGAAGTTCCCGTACGGATCCGTCTCCGGGATCAGGTTGCGGATGCCGAGCTTGTCGAAGAGGTGGCGCTGCGGGAACTGGTGGTAGTTCTCGCCGAGCTGCTCCTCGACTCCAAGCCGGACCATGTAGTTGGTGATCACCGGGTCGGAGTTGCGGTAGCGGCCCACCGTGTTCGGCTCCCACTGCTGGTCCTTGCTCGCCACCCACTGGAAGGAGTTGACGGTGCCCGTATACACGTAGAGGTGATCCGGGTATCCGAGTTCGGAGTCGTAGCCGGGGTCGCTGCGGTTGCGGAAGCGGAGACCGGACGACATCCGCATGATGTCTCCGATCCGGATCGCCTGGCGCGGATCTCCCTCTTCCTGCCACTCGGGCACGGGCGCGGACTGCCACAGATCGTAGACCCCCTTGTGGATGAGCACGCCCATCAGCGTCCCCGTGAGGCTCTTGCCCATCGACCAGCTCTCGAGCGGGATGGTGTGGTCGATCCCCTCCCGGTAGCGCTCCCCGATCAGACGGCCCCGGTGCGTGACCACGAAGGCGGCCGTCAGCGCGCCAGGAGGATCGAACGCGGCGTCCAGGGCCTGCGCGACTTTCTCCATGTCGATGTCCGCCGGGAAGGGGTCGTCCGGGAGCATGTCCCCCATCGGCCAGGGTGTAGTCTGCGGGTCGGGCAGGTCCGGGGTGACCGTGACAGCCTCGTAGTAGGGTTCGGTCTCTCCCTCGGGCAGCGCGACGCACCCCTGGCTGCCGTGCAGCTTCGCAGACCTGACGGTCCCGTCGGGCAGGGTCAGATGCACCCGCTTGTCTTCGTGGTCGACAACCCGCTCGGTGACCTCGGCCCGCCCTGCGCGGGGCGCCGAGAAGAACCCGGTATTCTCGGCCGCGAAATCCGGATCGAGCCCGGAGAGGAACACGTTGGAGCAGAGAATCTTGGCGAAGCCCGCGGTTGCGTGTGACAGCGGATCCCCGGGCGGAATCACGAATTCGCCGGGAAGCGCGAGCGACTCGCCGCGTGCGATCAACGC
>JAPOOQ010000420.1 GCA_026713345.1 Gemmatimonadota bacterium
CGCCGGCGCGAAGCGACGGTCCCCGGCGGCGCGCACCAGCGCATGGCAACCGGTCTCGGGATCGATGATGGCGCCGCTGGTTCTTGAGTCGTGTCCGAGGAGCACCACGTTGCCCAGGTCATCCAGCGAGGGGTGTGCCCTCAGGCTCCAGTGCGGGCAGGGACGCGCCGGCTGGGTGACCCTTCCCGACGATCCTCGTGTTTCTCCCATCATGCATTCCCCTTCTATGGCGCCCTCGGCTGGAACAGGCAGAAGCCCCACTTCTCCGCTCCGGTGGAAAACGAATACGGAGTCCGGACCCTCGTCGTAGGTCATCACTACATAGGCCGCGTCCTCCGAGCAGACGATCCGTGTCGACATCGTCCACTGGGCTTCGGGTCTCCTGAGCCTCTCGCGCGACACGGGGTTGACCAGGTTCTCCTCCTGGCCGGGCCCGATGCCCTCGCTCGTGCCTTCCGGTCCCCGCCTGACCACTCCCTCGTATGTGGGAACCGCCGGCGCGCCACCGAAGTTGCACACATGGCCGCTTGACGGTGGCTCCGGCCGCCAGGAGTCGAGCGGAATCGCTTCCGGATCGTACTCGATGACTCTGATGTAGCCGGAGACATAGAGCCCGCCGCCGGGGGCGATTTCCATCCCCTTCGCGCCCTGTGGGAACTCCCGGGGCCCGTCGCCTTCGGGGGTCGAGATCGTTCGGATCCACTCGCCCGTCTCCAGAGAGAAGGCCATGATGCCTTCCGGCTCCTCGTCGTCCTCAACGTAGAGGATGTCCCGGTCCCAGTCCACGGCGATCATGCCGGTGTACATGGAGCGCCATTCGTCGTCGATGATCGTGCGGCCGGCCTCAAGGTCGATCTCGACGATCTGCTGGGCACTGGCGACGGGACCTGCGAGCAAAACGAGTCCGAAGCTGAGCCATGTTTGCCGGGTGGCGTTTTCCATGCCTGAAGAGTTAAGGTTAGGCGTGGCAATCGACAAGTGATCGTGCGCACGCGTGCCAAGCAGGAAAGCGGGGAGAGAATGACCGGCGCAAGGGAAGTCATGGTGAATTCGGCCTTCAGTCTCACGATCCTGTCGCTTCTCTCGGTAGGCCCCGCGGCCGCCCAGGAAGTAATGGAGATGACCGGCGAAGACCGCTGGATCGAGGCCGACTTCGAGGAGGTGTACCGGATCGGCTCCCTGGATGGCCAGGAGTGGGAACAGTTTGGCACGGTCTCGACCGTGGCCTTCGACGGGGCGGGCCGGCTGTACGTGCTCGACAGTCAGGTCAGCCAGATCTTCCTGGTGGATACGGACGGGACGCTCATCCGTGCAATTGGGCGAGCAGGTGAGGGACCCGGCGAGTTCCGCAGCATGAGAGGCATGGTGGCCATGGAGGACGGGCGGTTGGTGGTTCGCGACACGGGGCACCGCGCCTACCATGTGTTCGATCCGAACGGCGAATTCGAGCGGATGGTGCGGATGGGGGGCGATCCATCGTTTACGATCGCCGGACTCCTCCTGCCCCAGCGAGGTGCAAATGCGGTGATCACGACGCCCCTGGGCAGCCGGGAGTTCGCTGTTTCGAGCGGTGCGCTGTCTGAGCGGGACCCGGCAAGGTCCCGGCCGATCGAACTCGTCAGCCTGGCAGGCGATGAGGCCGTTACCGATACCATCGTCGACGGGTGGCTTCCTCCCGGGGAGGGGGATGAACCGAACCTATTTGGCCTGCCCACACCGCTGACGTTCGACCCCAAGCTGCATTGGGGAGTGCTCCCGGACGGGTCCGTGGCGTTCGCCGACTCCACGACCTACGCGGTCAAGATCGCCGCGGCGGGTACCGGAGTATCACGCGTTCTCGTGCGCCCCTTCCCGCCGGAACCGATGACGGATCGGCTGATGAGGGCCGAGAAGAACCGTCGGTTGAGGGAGCTGGAGGCCATCCCCGATGAAGAGCTGGGCGGTGTCCGTGGAATCGTCAACGGCCAGCCCATTCGCCGGGATCCGGGGGAAGAGCGGCAGCGGCGGCGCGAGGACATCGAGAGCATGGAATTCTTCGAGGAAGTCCCCGTCATTCGCGGGCTGTTCGTGGCCTGGGACGGGACCATCTGGGTGCGTCGGCGCGGCGAGGAACCGGGCAACGCCAACGGGCCCGTCGACCTGCTGACTCCCGATGGCACCTATCTCGGCAGCTTGCCGGCGGAGGGCACCAGAATCCCGCGGGCCTTCGGTCCCGACGGCCTGGCCGCCTTCGTCGAGACCGACGAGCTCGGCGTGAGGACCGTGGTGGTTGGAAGGCTGTCGGTGGGCTGACGAAACGCAACCTTTCCACCGTGTGGTCGCTGGAGCGATAGGAGGAATCCAATGCGCACCCGAAGCGTGGCTCAACTCTGCCTTCTGACCCTCGCCCTTGCCGGCTGCGGTCTTTTCGGGCCCGAGTACCTTGAGGAACGGGAGGTCACCGTCGGCCCCACGCTGGCCAGGTGCCAGGGCGCGGGCCCGCAGTCATGCATGGTCGTCGACGGCGGGTTGTTCTACGACGGAATCGAAGGATTCGACTATCAGCCCGGCTACGACTACCGCCTCCGGATCGGCAAGTACGATCCCTGGGATGGCGGGGAACCACCGCAGGATGCCGGGCGGTACGCCTATCGTCTGCTGGAACAGCTGGAGAAGACCCTCGCGCCGTCCACCCCCGCGACCCTGTCGGTGGGTCCGGCGCGGGTCACCTGTCTCCGCAGTGACGACTTCTGCCTGGTGGTGGACGGCGAACCGTACGAGGACATGATCACCAGCTTCGAATACGAGGCCGGAGGTCACTACATCCTGGAGACCAACCGATACCGCGATGGCCGGTATGTGTTGAGTGGGGTCGCGTCAAGGAACACGGCAGCGGGCACGGAAGTGGAAATCACCGTCGATCGCCACCGGGTGGTGTGCGGCGACGGCCATCCCGGGTATTGCAAGGTCGTGAACGGCACCCCCTACCGCGGCGAGATCGTCGGCTTCCAGCCCCGGCACGAAGACAGCTACCGCCTGCGCGTCGAGCGGTTCGACATGTTTCCCGAAGGCGTGAGCGGGGCAGCCTACGTGCCGGACCACGGCTATCGCTGGCTGGAGACGCTGGAACGCACTTCAGGCAGCTGACCCGGCCCGCGCGCTTCCGCCAGCGATCGACGCCCTGAAGCCCAGGCGGCCCCCGCGCGCCTTCCACTCCACCGCATGCGGCACCTCGGCGCTCGCCAGCTCTTCCAGAATGCAGCGCACCTCGTCCGCGAGCCGCTCGTCGAAGAGATGGGTGTTCTCCAGGTACCAGTTGACCCAGCCCTCGCTGTGCAGATGGTGCTTGAAGGAGCGACGGTAGGACTCCCACATCTTCTCTTCCATGGCTCCCGTCTCGTGTTGGTAGAGCAGGTTGCTGAAGTGGCGGAAGCCCGCGGTCATGTAGGCGTCCCAGCGCAACCGCTCCCCGGCGTCGAGCCGGTCCGGGTCATCGGCGGCCCGCGTGACGAAATCGGCAAGTTCGGGGTCGCGGAAGACGTCCTCGAGCAGGCGGATGCTGTTCTCGACCATCGAGTTGAAGGTGGCCGCGCGTACGCTCCGCGTGTTGCGTCGCGTCTGCTCGTGGCCGAGTCTCATCTGGCGTGCGACGAGCAGCAGCGAAAACACGACGCCCACGGCGCCGATGAATTCGCCAAGGTTGCCAAGGGAGTCCAGGTTCATTCGGGATTCTCACGAAGAAGAGAGTGCGTCAAGGCGCCGCCAGCGGGACTGGTGGTGGTGACAATTTACCCGCGCGGCGAGTTCGCGCGCCACAGGCGCCTGGCAGCCCGCGGTCACCGATGGTTGGCGGGTCCGAGGCCGATGTGTCCCATCAGTTGCAGGCGTTGGCCGCCCGATGCGCGATCGTACACGGTGGCGACTTCGAGCGGCTGGCCTCCCAGCCGGGTGCGGTACGCCCCGCGCATATCCATCGTCCAGCCTGCGGGGGGGGCGTCCGGTCCCGGCGTCATGCCTGGCGCGCGGTCCTGCCAGAGCGCGAAGCCACCGCCGGTGTGGCCGCCCCAGCGGGGGGATGCGGACAGCGAGAATCCCTCCTCCTCGCGCCCGCCCACCGTAAGGGTCAGGCCGGCGCCGCTCTCGCCGTAGCGGGTGGCCGAATGAAAGGC
>JAPOOQ010000421.1 GCA_026713345.1 Gemmatimonadota bacterium
AGGGCCTGCTCGAACTCAGGGCCGACCTCGCCGCGTTCGAGGCGCGCTTCGTGCGCGCGCTGTGGGTGCAGGGGTTCGGCATCCTCGCGGGCACCGGGGCGATCATCACCATCGTGAGCATGCTCGACTGATGGGCGACGCCACCAGCGGCCTCGCGACGGAGGCGCGCCTGCTCGCGACCGAGGCAAGCCTGCAAGCCCAACTGGCCGCGACCGAGGCGAGCCTGGAGCAGGGCCTGCTCGAACTCAGGGCCGACCTCGCCGCGTTCGAGGCGCGCTTCGTGCGCGCGCTGTGGGTGCAGGGGTTCGGCATCCTCGCGGGCACCGGGGCGATCATCACCATCGTGAGCGTGCTGGACTGACGCCCGCCGGACCCTCACCCCCCGCCTTCCGACTCTGATCCCCTCGCCCCCCGGGAGGGGGGAGAGGGTTAGGGTGAGGGGGGCTGCCCCGCGAAGAGCGCCGCCCGCCGGACCCTCACCCCCCGCTCGCCGGACCCTCACCCCCCGCCCTCTCCCGCTTCACGGGCGAGGGAGCCAGATCCGGTCCCCTCGCCCCCGTCCGCGGGGGAGAGGGTTAGGGTGAGGGGGGCTCCCCGTCGAGGTGCAGCAGGATCGCTTCGAGCACGGAGTCCGGCTCCCGTAGCACCTCGTTGTTCCAGAATCGCAGCACCTGGAACCCCTCGGACTCCAACGCGCGCGTCCTGACATCGTCCGAGTCCCGCTGGTCGGCGTGGTGTCCGCCGTCCAGCTCGATGATCAGCCGCCGCTCCATGCTCAGGAAGTCGACGATGTACTGGCCTATCTGGGCCTGTCTCCGGAACTTAGTGCCTTGCAGGCGGCGGTTCCGGAGTCTGGACCACAGCATCCGCTCGGCGTCGGTGGAATGTTGCCGCAGCTCGCGCGCCCGCTCGGTCAGGTTGTGCTTTGCCATCGCCGAGTACTGTATCGCGTGCCTCGAGGGTTGATGAAGGCTTCGAGGAGTCCCGGCCGCCGGACCCTCACCCCCCGCCAGCCGCCGGAACCCCCTCACCCCCGCCCTCTCCCTCGAGGGAGAGGGAGCCGGATCCGGTCCCCTCGCCCCCCGGAGGGGGGGAGAGGGTGAGGGTGAGGGGGGCGCCCCCGGCCGCCGCCCGACGCATCGAGGAGCCGGAACCCCCTCACCCCCCGCCCGCCGCCGGACCCTCACCCCCCGCCCTCTCTCCCGCTGTATGGCTGGGTCGGCGAGGCGAGGGCAGGACCTCGACTCGCCTCGCTGCGGGGGTACCCCGCCGGGACGGGCGAGGGAGCCGGATCCGGTCCCCTCGCCCCCCGGAGGGGGGAGAGGGCCAGGGTGAGGGGGTTCCGAGGGGGCCGGACGCCAGGCCGGAGACAAAGGAAGGGCCCCCCGGTTGGGGGGCCCTTCGCAATCGGTGGTCCGGGGAGCCCGAGGGCTCCGGGGAGCGCCGAAGGTTAGTCGATGCGGCCGGTCACCGTGCGGGCTCCCGCAACACCGGCGAGCGCGAGCACGCCGAGCGCGAGGACCGCGAGGGCCGACGTGCCGGACTGCGTGACGAGGCCGGCGTTGCCGGTGTCAGGACTCGGCGGGGTCATGGAGTCCATGCCATCGTCCATGCCGTCGTCGGGCTCTTCCATGACCTCGACGGTCAGGGTGATGCCGTTGGCGACGTCGGCCGGCGTGCCGCCGGGCGACCAGGTGGCGGTCTCCGTGGCCGCTTCGCCGTTGAGGGTGAAGCTCACGGTGCTGCCGCTGGTCGGGTTACAGTCGGCCTCCGCCGCGATGACGATCTGCCAGAAGCCATCGTCACCCGCGGTGGCCGAGCCGCACTCGGCGTCGCCGATCGAGGCGGTCACCGCGTCGCCGGCTTCCGCCGTGCCGTAGAAGGTGGCCGGCGGGTTCTGCGCCAGCGCGGAACCGGCACTGAACACCATCGGGCCGAGCAGCAGCGCGAGCAGCGCCGCCGCGAAGCCGAGGCGGGCCGGTCCTTTCATGAGATGCATTCAGTCACTCCTTGCGTGAATGCGGGATAGCCCGCGGTCTGGGTTGACGCCGCCCCCGCGCCCCGGCCTGGGCCGGAGCGCGGGGGAGCGGGTCATTTCGCCGGTAGCAGAGCGCGGAGCGCCCTAGCTGCCGTTCCCGTTGCCGTTGCCGTTCCCGTCCATGCCGTCCATGCCGTCCATGCCATCCATGGCGTCCATGGCGTCACCGCAGTTGGTGACGACCACGGTGGCCGGAGCGGCATCGGGGTAGGCGGCTGCGAACCCGGCGTTGATCGGCGCCGGTGCGTTCGGGATGAGGCTCACCCAGTTGCCGTCGACGATGCTGTGCGCCGCGACGCCATCGTCGGAGCATGCAGCCGTCAGCGCCGCGGCCAGTTCGGCCACGGTGCCGCCGCTGAAGCTGCCGAGCGACAGACTGCCGGAGACGCCACTGATCGTCGGAGCCTTGGGCTCCTCGACCGGGTCAGGCTCGACGGGCTCGACCGGGTCAGGCTCGACCGGGTCAGGCTCGACGACCTCTTCCTCCGCGATCTGGATGATGATCGGGAGCTGAGCGGTCACCTTGCTGCCGGCCTCCATGGCGGGCAGCGTCCGCGTCCGCACGAGGAACTCGACCACGCCCGGCGTGGACGGAGCGAGGTACGTGAACTTCGCCTTGCCGTCGCTCGTCTTCGCGCCGACGGGCGTGATGATCGCGCCATCGCCCGCGGTGTGGATGACCTCAATGTCCACAGCACCCACACGGACGGACTCGTCGTCGAGCACGGTCACGTTGATGGTGATCTCGGCGGACGGGTCGATCCGCGCGTCAGCGTCACTCTCGATGGTCGTCGGCGCACCGCCGACCTCGACCTCGACCGTGACTTCGTTGACACCGGTAGGACCAGCGCCACCGGCCTCGCTCGCCACGACCACAATCGTGTGCGTGCCGCGCGCGGCGTCGTCGGTCGTCGTTGCGGTGCCACCGCCCGGCGCGGACACCTCGATGACGCACTGGCCATCGGCGTTGGTGCCGCTCGACTCGAACTGAGCGACCACAACCGGAGGCCCGACATCGGCCTCGGCCGCCGCAACGGTGCCACAGGCCGGAATGTCGCCCTTGTCCTCCGTGCCGGCCGTCATCAGGTCCTTGTTGACCGTGTTCGACTTCTCGACAGGGATCCCGGCCTTCGACGGCGGAGTGACTCCGCCCCTGGCCTTGACATTGGCGTGCTGGTTCGCGACGGGGTTGCCCCCAGAGTCGAGGGCAGTCACGACGATGCGCGTCTTGCCACCGATTGCGATCGCGCCCTGTTCAAGTTCGGCCGAGATGGTCTTGACCGGACCGTGCAGGACGATGTCCGTCGTCCCGGTCACATCGTCCACCGTCACAGTGATGGTGGAGATACCGGGGCTTCCGCCACCGGTCACGACGACGCGGGCGTAACCGCTCTCGTTGAAATCGGTGGTGGTGGCGTCATCGGTAGAGGTATCCACCGTACCGGCGAGCGACCCACCATCGAACTCGCCCAGCGACACCGTCTGCCCGCTGATCGTGCGCTCGTTGAGCGGGGCCGCGGCAGTCGACAGCAGAGCCCGGGTCGATACGACCGTGAGCTTCTTGCCTCCGATGCCCAAGCCATTCTCGTCGGTCAGCCGGATGTCGACGTAGGTCGTTCCCGCTGTGGCCGGATCGGCTTCGGCGCCCTTGGCATCGATCGAACTCGTGTTGGCCTTCACGGACAGCGCGGTCGAAACCTGCGCTACCGTAACCTTGATCGCCTCAGTGGTCTCAGCTTCACCGCCGCTGCCGGTGAGCCGCGTCTGCTTGACGAAGATGACGCCCTTGCCGGAGTCGTCGTCGATCTTCAGCGCGACCGTCACGCCATCCCCGGCCGGGTCGGCGTCACAGTTGTTCGTAGCGGTGTCGGCGGCGTCCGAGCAGACGATGCTCTGGCCATCATTCGTCGCATCCGAGTGCGTGAACGACGCTGACGCTGCGCCCGTCGTAGTGATCTCGAACTGCACGAAGCCGTCTGGGGACTCGTGCAGGACGTAGCGAGTGTCGCCGTTCCGGGCATCGACGTCGTCACCGGTGACCGTGGTGAAGGTGGTTCCGACCCGCGTCTGGATTGCCGCCTCAGAGGACGACAGCAGCACGGCGAACGCTACCGCGAATGCGGCGGCGATCACGAGTGCGGATGCGCCCAACTTTCGTACGTAACTCAAAATGTTCTCTCTTCCTTCGAGTTACTGAGAGATGTGTGTTCCGTCGCTCGCGCTGGTCGATGGCCCTCCTCGCGCTGTGGTTCCGGTCTGGGCGGTCGCGGTACTGGCTTGTGCCGCCGCTCGAGCTGGACGCCGCAAGTGTCGTCCCGCCGTTGCCCTGCCGGTTCCGGGGTTTCCTTTTCCACGCGCCGCACCCCGGTCGGGAGTCCGGCACATAGGGAGTAACGCGCGGGGACGCCATCGGGTTAATGCGCGAGCGGGCCGTGCACGGTCCGCCCACCAGGTCGCCTCGGGGTCTCCGCCCGTTTTCCTCACATCCGTTGATAGCGCAGGCAGGCGCAAGCGTCGAGCGTGGCGGGGGGTGCGGCGGCTGGCGTTCTTCGCGGGGCGCCCCCCTCACCCTCGGCCTCTCCCCCCGCCGGGGGGCGAGGGGATCAGAGCCGGAGGGTGAGGGTCCGGCGGCTGGCGTTCTTCGCGGGGCGCCCCCCTCACCCTCACCCTCTGTATGGCCGGATCTGGCTCCCTGGCGCGTGAAGCGGGAGAGGGCGTGGGGTGAGGGTCCGGCGGCTGGCTACGTCCCGAGGGCGCCCCCCTCACCCTCACCCGCTGTATGGCCGGGTCGGCGAGCCGAGGGGGTGCCCTCGGCCCGCCTCGATGCGGGGATACCCCGCAGGCCCCTTCCGGGGGGCGAGGGGACCGGAGGCGGGGGCGAGGGGAAGGGACCGGATCCGGCCCCCTCTCCCGTGAAGCGGGAGAGGGCTGGGGTGCGGGTCCGGCGGGTGGCGTGCTTCGCGGGGCGCCCCCCTCCCCCCCCACCGCCGGTCGGCCGCGGCCCGGCTCGATGCGGGGATCCCCCGCAGGGCCCTTCCGGGGGGCGAGGGGATCAGAGCCGGAGGGTTGGGGTGAGGGGGTTCCGGCTCCTCGGGTGCCTCGCGCCGGCCCGGGGGCACCCCCCTCACCCTCACCCTCTCCCCCC
>JAPOOQ010000422.1 GCA_026713345.1 Gemmatimonadota bacterium
GACCACCGCGCAGCGCGGCGCGCTCGACTGGCGGCACCGGTTCCGCGACGCCGTGGCCCCCCTCTTCGACGAGCTGTACGCAAGGGTCAAGACCGGCGAAGAGGCCAGGATCGTGATCGAGGAGTGCGGCCGCGCAGACTACCGGGAGCGGCTCGAGAAGGAACTCGGCGACATGGCCGATCAGGAGATCTGGCGAGCCGGGAAGCGGTTGCGTCAGCTGAGGCCGTAGGGGGCCGGTCTCACCCGAAAACCACCCGTGCAGGAACCAGCGAGGCGGTGCTTCGCCATGGTCTGCCGGACCCTGCACGCCCTCCCGGAAGAGCCAGTAGCGGCAGCCCGCCTCGTCCTCGCCAGGTAGTCAGGCCTGGCCCAAGGGAACAAACGGGAACCTTGGAACCGCTCTGCCCCGAGTCAGTACGAAATCGTACATAGTGGTGACTCAATTAGCCATAAAATGACATGGGGTAGTTGAAATGATACACAACATACTAAGAACAGCACGGTCACTTCCCCTCACACTGGCGATCTTCGCCGCCGCCCCCGTTCAGGCATGGTCCATCACCATCGGTGACGCCGCTGCCCAGGGCGCGTGGGCCCTGTCTGCAACAGAAGACATGGACGCCGGATCGCCCGGGATCACGGTCACGGACGAGGTGGATCCCCGGATCTATTTCATCACCGACGAAGACACGGTATTCGCGGGTATCGAACCGCTGATCCTGTTGCTGGAACGTGAGACACCCGGCAACCGGCTGACGGTAACCGTGAAGCTGGAGCAGGAGCGGCAATGGCTCGCCGACAGGTCTCGCGAGGTCACCTTCAGCGCTGGTGACTCCCTTGTGTTCCTGGAGATTCCTGCCAGTGACTTCAGCGAGCGGGTCACCCGGAGCGGTACGCTTACGTTGACGCTGGATGAGGTGAGCGGCTACGAAACGGTGAGCGCGAAGGCAACCGTGTTGGTCGTCTCGACGGATGGCCCGGCAGTCACGTATTCCCGTTCCCAACCCTCCTACACGTTTTCGGAAGATGTGGGACGGGCTCGCGCGGAGTTGATTGCGCGAATGGCGGCAGGGGTGCCCCGCGGGGTGACGGTTGGCGCGTTTCTCGGAACCAGGGGAGACAATGTCTTCGGCGCCCAGTTCACCGCGACCCCCGGCGAGGACTATGAAAGAGTGGGGGGAGCCGTGCTCATGGTTGCAAGCAAGTACGAGCTCGAAGACGGCCGTTGGGTGGGTCGTACCGACGTGATCGTGCCACTTCTGGACGACGATATCCACGAGGGCACCGAGACCTTCGAGCTGAATCTCAGGCCACTCCGCAACCAATCCGCCAAGGCGCAGCTGCTGAACCCGGATGGAAGCGCGTGTGGACTCCGATGCGGGCACCTCATCCGGATCACCGACGAAGAGGACCGTCCCGGCTCGGTCAACATCGAAGCGGGGCAATCAAGCGTTGCCGAGAATGCCGGGTCCGTGCGCTACTCGGTAACGGTGCTGACGGGCGGCGACGTGCAGCCGGAGCCGGGTTTCTCGATGGAGGTCCCGGTGCGCACGGTCGACACCAGCGCGCACGACGAGATCGACTTCACGGCCGTGTCGACGACGGTGACTTTCGCGCGGGAGGATTTCAGCCGTGTTGAAGTCGTCGCGGGGAGCGGAGGTTACCGCTGGGTGGCGTCGAAGCAGGGCGAGGTGTCGCTGGTCGACGATGAGGTCGTCGAGCAGGAGGAGGACTTCTCGATTGTGCTGGATGCGCCTCCGGCGTCGTCGGGCTTCGTACTGGGGACGGCGAGCGCCGAAGTGGCGATTACAAACGAGGACCGCTGGGGCTTTCGGGTGGATGTGTCTCCGGAGTCGATCCGCGAGGGCGACGAGGCCGAGGTCACCCTCACTCTGCGCGTAGTCGACAAGAATGGCCGCGTCACCGCGGACGGACACTGCGTTGCGGAATTCCCCGTCACCGCGGCGCTGCAGTTCGGCGGGACGGCGTCGGACGCGAACGACTACACCTACACGGTGACGACAGGCGACCTGTCCCGGGTGCGATTGGCGGGCTGCCAGCCATCGAGGAGATTGATGCTGGTGCTGCAAGCCCTGACGGATGACGAGGCGGAGGACGAGGAGGTCGTGACGTTCACGCCGACGCTGGTGAGTTCGCGCGGTGCGGAGCCGGATCCCGGCCTGCACCACCCGGATGCGCTGCGAATCGAAAATGTTGCCGGGCCGGTGAGGGTCTCCTTCAGCCGGAGTTCCTACACATTCGGGGAGGACGCGGAAGATGCGGAGGCGGTCATCGTTGCACGGGCGGCCGCCGGCGCGACGGGTGGGACAGCGGTCGATGTGGCTGTCAGTTCGAGGAGCGGAACCGCCACATCGGGCGATGACTTCCAGCCGGTGAGCGAGAGCCTGACTCTCCGGGCACAGGACTATGCGCTGGAGAACGGCGTCTGGGTCGCGCGGTATCGTCTGGCACTGAGTCTGCTCGACGACGATGTCCGCGAAGGCACCGAGAGCCTCGACCTGATCCTGGAACACGCTGCCGATCATTCGACGGACTTCCAGCTTTCGAACATCGACGGGGCCAGGTGCGGATTCCGACGGATTCCGATCACCGATTCCGATTCATTCCGATCACTGATTCCGACGGATTTCGATCAGTGATTCCGATTGATTCCGATCACCCTGGAGTGAACGAGTAGGAGCGCTGGAGAACCTGTTGTAGCGGC
>JAPOOQ010000423.1 GCA_026713345.1 Gemmatimonadota bacterium
AGCGACGACGGACGACTCGTCGGACGAGAGCGACGAGACGTTCACGCTGACGCTGTCGAGCCCGGCGAATGCGACGCTGGGCACGGCGACGGCGACAGGCACGATCGTCGATGACGACAACGAGTTGACGGCGAGTTTCGGCGGCATGCCGGCCTCCCACACGGGCGAGCCGTTCACCTTCCAGCTGACGTTCAGCGAGGCGCCGCATTCGCTCGGCTACCAGACGCTGCGCGACCACGCGTTCGACGTCACGGGGGGCGCGGTGCAGGAGGCCGGGCGCCGGCAGCAAGGCAGCGACCAGGCATGGAACATCACGGTCGAGCCAGCTTCGTCGAACGACGCGGTGACGATCACCCTCCCGGCGACGACCGACTGCAACGCGAGCGGCGCCATCTGCACCGAGGACAGCCGGCCGCTGTCGAACTCCGAGTCGGCGACGGTCGCGGGGCCGGTGATCCTCCCGGCGGTGAGCGTGTCCGGCGCCAGCGCGACGGAGGGTGATACGGTCGAGTTCACCGTGTCGCTCTCGGTGGCGAGCAGCGAGCAGGTGACGGTCGAGTACGCGACATCGGGCGGCACGGCGGTGAGCGGGACCGATTTCACGGCGGAATCGGGAACGCTGACGTTCGCGGCGAACGAGACATCGAAGACCGTGAGCGTGGCGACGACGGACGACTCGTCGGACGAGAGCGACGAGACGTTCACGCTGACCCTGTCGAGCCCGGCGAACGCGACGCTGGGCATGGCGACGGCGACGGGCACGATCGTCGATGACGACGACGCGCCGACAACGCAGTTGACGGCGAGCTTCGGCGGCATGCCGGCCTCCCACACGGGCGCGCGGTTCACCTTCCAGCTGACGTTCAGCGAGGCGCCGCATTCGCTCGGCTACCAGAAGCTGCGCGACGACGCGTTCGACGTCACGGGGGGCACGGTGCACGCGGCCGGGCGCCGGCAGCAAGGCAGCGACCAGGCATGGAACATCACGGTCGCCCCCAGCGGCCAGGGCGACGTGATGATCACTCTCCCGGCGACGACCGACTGCAGTGCGAGCGGCGCCATCTGCACCGAGGACAAGCGGCCGCTGTCGAACTCCGAGTCGGCGACGGTCGCGGGGCCGGCGACCCCTCCGGCGGTAAGCGTGTCCGGCGCCAGCGCAACGGAGGGCGATGCGGTCGAGTTCACGGTGTCGCTCTCGGCCGCCACCAGCCAGCAGGTGACGGTCGCATACGCGACATCGGGCGGCACGGCGGCGAGCGGGACCGATTTCACAGCGGAATCGGGAACGCTGACGTTCGCGGCGAACGAGACATCGAAGACCGTGAGCGTAGCGACGACGGACGACTCGTCGGACGAGAGCGACGAGACGTTCACGCTGACGCTGTCGAGCCCGGCGAACGCGACGCTGGGCACGGCGACGGCGACAGGCACGATCGTCGATGACGACGAGCAGTTGACGGCGAGTTTCGGCGGCATGCCGGCCTCCCACACGGGCGAACCGTTCACCTTCCAGCTGACGTTCAGCGAGGAGCCGCATTCGGTCGGCTACCGGAAGCTGCGCGACGACGCCTTCGACGTGAGCGGCGGAAGCGTGCAGAAGGCGAAGCGGCGAACGTCGGGGAGCAACCAGGACTGGAACATCACGGTCGAGCCCACGTCGGCGAACGACACGGTGACCATCACACTGCCGGAGACGACCAACTGCAACGCGAGCGGCGCGATCTGCACCGAGGACGGCCGGAAGCTGTCGCACTCACTGACGGACACGGTCCTCGACGCGGCCTCGGCCACCTCGGGGGACGCGGCCAACGGCGTCGTGGAAGACGATGCGCTGGACGATGCGCTGGCCCTCGCGGACGGCGTGACCCCGGATGAGGCGGCCGCTGCGTTGTTCGGCGAGCGAGTGTTCAGCGAGGCCCGGTTGGCCGCCCTTGACCGACTGGGCAACCGGAACGGCCGCTACGATCTCGGTGACATGCTCTCCTGGATCGAACGGTGCCGGCAGGGTGAGGTGCGCTGCGGAGGATCCTCCACGGATCCCGGTCCCGCTTCTTCCGCCGCTTTGCTCGGCGCGGCCGCGGCCGGGCGCCGAAATCGCCCGGGACGGCACGATTCCGAGAGCCGCCGAGGGTCACCGAAGCGCGCCAGGCGCCGCCGTGTGCGAATGGCCGGATACGTGCTCGCCGTGCTGCTCGCCGCCACCTCGTGCACCGACGACTCCCTCGGGCCGACCGCCGGCGTGGCGGATCCCGGCTTCCTGACCATCGAGTGGACCGGTCCGGCAACCAGTAACGACACCGGCGTTCTGCTGGAGCTGGAAGGTCCCGGCATCGACACCGTGCGCGCTCCCGGTCTCGAGTTGTACCGGACCAGCGTGTCCGAGCGGCACCAGATCGTCGTGGCCGGATCCCTCGGGCAGGGTCCGCTCGTGCAGTTCCGGGTGCCGGACCGCCGCCAACCATCTTTGTACCGGGTCCGCGTCCTCCAGGTCACTGGAGAGGACTACAGGCTCATGGACCCAAGAGAGTACGAGGCCGTGATCATGCCAAACTGAAACCCTCGGCCGAGGGTCGCGATCGAGGTCCGGGAGGATATCCGTTCGGCGAAACTCCTGTCGGCCGCAGTGATGGGGTTCGTCTCGGCGGCCAACCTGATCGCTGCCTCCTTCGCGGTGGGCACCTCGATCTTTGACGGTTCCCTCGCTCCATACGCCGTGTCGGGCGTCGGACTGCTTATCTTCGGCTCCCTGGTCGGATGCGCTTTCGCGGCGTTGTTCAGCGGACTTCGGAGTGCCACTGCCAAGCCGCCACTGCCAGCTCTCCTCGTC
>JAPOOQ010000424.1 GCA_026713345.1 Gemmatimonadota bacterium
CGACTCGCCGCCCACGACGGCGCTGAACGTCAGCGTCTCGTCGCCAACGTCGGAGTCCTCCGTCACCATCAGGTCCACGACCGCGCTGGACTCCTTGTCGCTGGCGATCTCGATCGGGTGCGTCGACAGCCGGTAGTCCTGCCCGTCGGCCATGCCGGTCGGCATCAGTGAGATCGAGAGCTTCTCGGCGGCCTTCGCGGCCTTGCCGTCCTTGTCGACCACGGTCAGCTTGACCTTGACGGTCTCGCCCTCCATCACCGACTCGGGCTGCGGGTCGAGAGCCTTGCCGTCCTTGTCGACCACCTCCGCCTTGACCATGGGCAAGGCGTTGGCGTCCGTGATGGTGATGTCCAGGCTCGCGATCTCCACGTCGTTACCGAGAGTGCCCGACGTGTAGGCCGTCACCGTGACCGTGTCGTCATCCCGGTTGCCATCCGCCTTGGCGGAGATGGTGGTGCTGGTGGAGTCCATCCCGAACATGCCCGACGTGGTGCCTAACGTGTACTTCGTCGGGTCGTTCGGGTTCAGCGCCAAGGTGAAGCTGATGTCGATGGTCCTCTCCGGCTTCGCCTCCAGCGTCAGCGTTTCGGATCCGCCTTCCTTGACGGCACCCTTCGCCGCGGAAGGCAGGCTCAGCACGTAGTCCTGCTCCTGGGCGTCGTCGATCGTGATCACCTTCGACTTCTTCGACGCGCCGTCGATCCGGACTTCGATCTGGAACTTCTCGTTCTCGGCATCAAGATCCTGCCCGATCGCCACACGGAACTTGTAGGTCTGCTCCGAGTCCTTGTCCGTCCGCGTGATGTTGGTCCACGTGTAGGCGCCGCCAGTCGCGCCAAGCGGCGTCACCTCGCCCTCGTCAGCGTCCTCGCCTGCTTTGATCGACGCGTCGTCGGTCGGGAACGAAACCATGACGGTCCTCGACGCGATGGGCGCCACCTTGTCGTTCACCTTCTGACCGGCAGGCACCGTCGCGACCACCGTTACTTCCAGACCGCCACTCTCGGGCACGCTGGTAGCCGCCGACACCGACTTGACCGTGACCTGGACACCAGGATCCGGAGCCATGGGCGTCGCCGTCGCGCTCGTCGACGCCGGACCGGTGCCCGCCGCGTTCATCGCCCGCACCTGGAAGGTGTACTCGGTCCCGTTCGTCAAGCCGGTCACTGTGTGCGTGGTAGCGGTGGACGACGTGGTCATCCAATTGCCAGTGACGCCGGCGCCCATCACGTGGTACTCGTACCCTGTGGGGGTGTCTCCGCTCTCCGGAGCCGTCCAGGCCAGCATAACCTGACCGTCACCGGCGGTCGCGGTCAAGTTCTGCGGTGCACTCGGGGCCACAGGGTCGACCGGCGCCATCGGGGTCGCCATCACGCTCGCCGCCGGACCTGCGCCCCCGGCGTTCCTCGCCCGGACCTCGAAGGTGTATGCCGTCGCGTTCACCAGACCGGTCACCGTCTGCCCGGTGTCGGATGACGTGGCCATCCAGTCATCAGCAATACCACCGGCCGACTTGCGGTACTCGTACCCCGTGGGGGCGTCTCCGCTCTCCGGAGCCGTCCAGGCCAGCATAACCTGACCGTCACCGGCGGTCGCCGTCAGGTTCTGCGGCGCACTCGGAGCCACAGGGTCGACCGGCGCCATCGGGGTCGCCATCGTGGTCGCCGCGGCGCCTGGGCCCGCGTCGTTGACCCCGCGCACCTCGAAGGTGTATGGCGTCCCGTTCGTCAGGCCGGTCACCGTCTGCTCGCTGTCGGACGTCGCACGCATCCATTCACCAGCGACACCACCGGTGCTCACACGGTACTGGTACCATGTGGGGGCATCTCCGCTGGCGGGCGCATCCCAACTCAGCGTCACCTGCGCGTCGCCAGCCATCGCCTCCAAGTTCTGCGGCGCACCCGGAGCCACCGGATCCGCGATCGGCGTCGCCATCGCGCTCGCCGCCGGGCCCGGGCCCCCGTCGTTCCTCGCCCGCACCTCGAAGGCGTGCTCCTTGCCGTTCTCCAGGCCGGACACCATGTGCCCGGTCATAGACGACGTGGCCGCCCAGTCACTCCAGCGGTCATCGACGCCAGAGCGGAAGTCGTACCCTGTGGGGGTATCTCCGGTGGTCGGCGCCTCCCAGGACAGCATAACCTGTCCGTCACCGGCGGTCGCCATCAGGTTCGTCGGCATGCCCGGGAGCACCGGCTCCGCGACCGCAACCGTCACGGTGAACATGATCGCGGCCGTGTTGGGCCGGGTCTGCGGAGACCTCGTCGTCGCTCCCGCGGGCCCTTCCGCGGTGGCCTCCACGGTGACCGTCGCCATTCCAGCCATCTTGGGCGAGATCGTTATCGTGCTGCCGTCGCTGGTCGCACCGACGATGCTGTCGTCCGACGACTCGGCTGCGTATATGGCCGTAAAGCCCTCCGCGGTGTCGAAGAGGGCAGTGCCCATCAGCGAGAAGTTCTCACCAGGATTGTCCCCGCCACTGGCTTGCCCCTTTGCGGCAGCGATCGCCGCGTCGATCTCCGTTTCGGACTTGGCCCAGACCTGTTTCATCGTCTGGTCGCCGATCGTCAGCGTAAGCAGTGTCATGGACTCTGAAACTTCACTGCCGTTCGTGTTGGCCCTGCCCTTCACGGTGCCCATGACGACCAACGTCTCGCCCTCATCCACGAATTGATCGAGCGTCACGTTCAGGCTTGCCGACCCGGTCATCTCGGCGCCCATCGCGATCTCGGCCATGCCGGCCAATGTGTAATCGTCCGGCGTGGCACTGCCGGAGCCCATCAACGTGACGGTCCAGGCCTCCGCTGCGTCGGTCATTTCGCCGTCGTCGTCAACGGGGAACACGCGGACGGTGTACTCCTTGCCCTCGTCCACCATCCCGGTCACTTCCTCGTCGCCTTCCCACAGATCCGCACCGAGCATGGGCAGGCTGTGTTCGTCCGCGATGACGACTGACAGCGAGCTCTCCATCTTGCGATCCGCAACGCCGCCCGAATAAACCGTGACCGTGACCGTGTCAGGCACTCTGTTCCCGTCGTTCCCGTCGTTGTGCGTGAGAGTGACCGGCTGGGAGAAAGACTCGGGCACGGCGGTTGCACTGGGGGAGGAGTGGGCGACGGTGACGGTGTCCTGGTTCTCAGCAGTATCAGTGTCGGTGTCCAAAGCCCAGTCTGAACCGCCATTATCACTCAGTGTGAGCATGACACTGCTGTCCTCAACGGGATGCCTCGTCGTCAAGGTCAGCTCGATGGCGCCAGTGCCCTCTTTGGCGTCGCCAGGGTCGTCCTCAGTCAGCAGGTACGCCTGCATCTCGTCGTCGACGATGGTAAGCGCGGCCGGCGGCGCGTCATCGCCCGTCGCCATGGCGATCAGAGCGGTGTCATCGGCGGCAACTCCCAAGCCGCCAGCGTCGGTTACGGCGAAGACCAGCGTGAACTTCTCATCCTCTGCATCATCGTCGTGGGCAGTCCGTACCCGGATGGTGCCACTCTCTTCGAAGGGAACCGCCGCGGTTCCCGTATTCTCTGAAACATCGAGAGTGATGCTCAGGACCGAGTTTCCCGAGATGTCCTCGGGATCACCTGCGGTGGCGGCAGGTGTCTCAACGGGTGCGGGTGTTTCCAGAGTCACGACGACCGTGTCGGCGGTGGCACCGGCCGCGACGAATCCCTTGACCGTCACGGTGTATTCGGCGTCCATCCCCTCCGCCACCGTGTCCATGGCCGGCCCCGTGATGGTGACCTGCGCCGCGGCCGACCCGGCCCCCAGCGCGAACACCATCCCCGCCAGCGCCATCCACTTCAGCGCCCGGCAACTGCCTCTCGCGA
>JAPOOQ010000425.1 GCA_026713345.1 Gemmatimonadota bacterium
CCGCGGTCGGACCAGATGACCGGATTCGGGGGATCCCTTGCACTGTCCGGTGAGATGCTGGTGGTGGGCGCTCCGCAGACCGACTCGCTGGCCGGCGCCGCATTCGTCTACGAGCCGGGTGACGGTGGATGGACGATGACGGGCGAGGTGTCCATCGACGACGGAGCGGGGTCATTCTTCGGCACGCAGGTGCTGATTGCAGGAGACCGGCTCCTGGTGGCCGCGGGCCAGCCCCAGCAGCAGGCCGGGCAGATCGTCGCCTTTGCGCGCGACGGGGACGGGTGGAGCGAGAGCGGCCGGCTGAGGGCATTCGACGGCAGCGCGGGAGACCAGTTCGGCGCCGCAATGACGTCGGACGGGAGCACCGTATGGGTGGGTGCTCCGGGCGCCGGTGGAGGCAGAGGCGCGATCTACGAATTCACGATGGACGAGGGCCGGTGGGGATCGGCCAGCAGGCTCGGCGGGCACCGCCAGTTGGGCGAGTGGATGGGCACGCTGCTGGCCCATGGTGGCGGCATGCTGGTCTCCGGGATGCCGCGCGACGACTACGGGCTCGGCACGGCCATGATCTTCAGCGGAGGCCCCGGCGGCTGGTCCGAGGGAGCGACCGTGTTCAGGGAGGCGGAGGGGATCGAGCCCGTGCTGGGCGACCAGGTCGACTGTGCCGACGGCGAGGCGCATGTGTTCGGGTGCAGCGACGTGGACCTGGTGTCGTTCATCCCGGCGAAGGATCTGGGAGGCAACCGGGGCGCGCGCGTCAACGACATCTGGGGCTGGACCGACCCCGAGACGAATCGCGACTACGCGATCGTGGGCCGTACGGACGGCACCTCCTTCGTGGACGTGACCGACCCGCCCAACCCCGTCGTCGTCGGCAACCTGCCCAAGCCCGACTGGGCGCCCGGCTCCACCTGGCGGGACATGAAGGTCTACATGGACCACGTCTTCGTGGTGTCGGATGGTGCGGCGAACCACGGCATGCAGGTGTTCGACCTCACCCGCCTGAGGGACTTCTCGGGGACGCCGGTCACCTTCGACCACGATGCCCACTACGACCGCATCAACAGCGTCCACAACATCGTGATCAACGAAGAGACGGGCTTCGCGTATGCGGTGGGGTCGAGCCGGGGCGGGGAAACCTGTGGCGGCGGCCTTCACATGATCGACATCCGCGACCCGAAGAACCCGACTTTCGCCGGCTGTTTTGCGGACGAGCGGACCGGCCGGCGCTCCACCGGATACTCCCCCGATGCGCAGTGCGTGGTCTACCGGGGACCGGACGAGGAACACGTTGGCAGCGAGATCTGCATCGGCGCGAACGAGAACGCCATCAGCGTCGCCGACGTGACCGACAAGGAGAACCCGGTCGCGCTTTCGATGATGACGTATCCCAACGTCGGGTACGGCCATCAGGGGTGGCTCACCGAGGACCACAGCTTCTTCTTCATGGGCGACGAAACCGACGAGACGGGGAGGCTGGTGCCCAACACGAGGACGCTCATCTGGGACCTCACCGACCTCGACGATCCGATCCTGGTCAAGGAGTTCTTCACCGAGAATACGGCCAGCGACCACAACCTGTATATCAGGGGCAACCTGATGTTCCAGTCGAACTACAACAGCGGTCTGCGCGTGTTCGACATCACGGATGTGGAGAACCCCCGCGAAGTCGGCTTTCTCGACACGGTGCCGGGTCCGGATTCACCGTCGATGAACGGATCGTGGAGCAACTATCCGTTCTTCAATTCGGGCATCGTCGTCGTCACCTCGGGGCGCGAGGGGCTCTTCGTGGTGAAGCACAGGGCGAGGATGCCGATCTCCTGACATGACTTCCAACCCGCGCATGCGGCCGGCTCCCGGCTTGGCGTCGGCCGCGCGCCGAAAAATGTATGGTTAACATGACATTTAGTAACGTAAACATTACGAGACGACTCGCCGCGGGCCTGGCTCTGGCCACAGCCGGTCTGGCGGCGTGGGCGTGCGCGGAACAGTCCGCCGTCCCCGGGGGCGAGCGCGTCTACGTCGCAAACCAGTCCTCGGCGAGCGTGTCGGTGATCGACGCGGCATCGGGCGATGTCATCCACACGGTGGACGTGACCGCGCTCGGCTTCGACATGAACAGCCGCCCGCACCACACCGCCCCCGACCCCGACGGGGAGCACTGGTACGTGTCGCTGATCGGGGGCGGGAACGTCCTGCGCTTCAATTCGGACTTCGAGCTCGTCGCGCAGGCGCCCTTCGAGACGCCCGGCCTGCTCTCCTTCGATCCGGCCGCCAACCTGCTCTACGTCGGGCGCTCGATGATGGCGGTGACCCCGCCGCAGCGCATCGGCGCGATCGACCCCGCGGACATGAGCATCGAGGAGCTGGACGTCTTCTTCGCGCGCCCACATGCCCTTATGGCTGACGCCGAGGGGAACCGGGTCTTCTCGGCGTCGCTGGTGGAGAACAGCGTGGCGGTGGTGGACGGCGAATCCGGGATTCTCGAGCTGGCCATGGTGGACGGCCCTCCGCACACGCTGGTGCAGTTCGCGCTGTCGCCCGATGGTGCCCACCTCGTCGCTACCACGCAGCTCACGGGCAAGCTCCTGGTCTTCGACGCGGCGAGCCCCGACCTCGCGCTGGTCGCGGAGGTGGAGGTGGGGACGCAGCCGTGGCACCCGGTCTTCGCTCCCGACGGCGCGCATGTGTACTTTGGCGCGAAGGACGACGACGAGATCGTCGAGGTGGAGACCGCGGGGTGGACGGTGAGCCGGCGCCTCTCCGGCGAGGGGATCGTGGAGCCGCACGGCAGCGCGGTCACCGCGGACGGGCGCTTCCTGTTCGTGTCGAACCGCAACCTGAAGGGGACGTACACGCCGATGACGGATGTGGAGAACAACGCCGACGTGGGCACGGTGGTGAAGATCGACCTGGAGACCTTCGAGGTCGTGCAGATCATCGAAGTCGGCGCCTACCCGGCCGGCATCTCGATCGGGCCTGCGGGATAGCCGGGGCGGCGATGAAGACGATCCCGATTGGGTCCGGCGGATCGAGACGGGCGGCCGCGCCGGGCACGCCGCGTGGGCGGGCCGCGTGGCCGGGGGCCGTCGCCATCCTCGCCACATTCGGATCCGCCACCGGCCTCCTGGCCACCCCCGCCCAGCCCCAGACGGCCGGCTCGCGCGTCGGGGATCCCGGCGCGTGGGAGCGCGTCGTGTACGGCATCGAGTTTCGGGACGAGAACGGCGAAGCGATCGGCCACCCCTTCCTCGGCGGCTTCAACCTGCCGCGCCCCCAGCTTGCCGACGCGGACGGCGACGGCGACCTCGACCTCTTCCTCCAGGAGCGCTCCGACCGGGTCATGTTCTTTCGCAACGTCTCCACGGGGGGCGCGCCCGAGTACCGGTGGGTGACCGACAGCTACGAGGACCTCCCGATCGGAGAGTGGTTCCGCTTCGTCGACGTGGATCTGGACGGGGACCTCGACCTGCTCGCGGAGGAGCCCTACAGCTACATCCGGTACTACCGCAACGACGGCGGGTCGGGCCCGGCTTCGTACGTGCTCGCCACCGACACGCTGCGGGACGTGGCCGGCGAGGCCATCTTCTCCGACCGCCAGAACATCCCCAACGCCGCCGACATCGACTGCGACGGCTTTCTCGACCTGCTCATCGGCCGCCTCACGGGGACCATCACGCGCTACGAGGCCGAGACCGTGGACGGCGACGGCGTGCCGCGCTTCCGTCACATCACGGATTCCTTCGAGGACATCGAGATCATCGGCGCCTTCCAGGGGAGCCTGCACGGCGCGAACACCATGGCGCTCGAAGACGTGGACCAGGACGGCGATCACGACCTCTTCTGGGGCGACTTCTTCGAGCCCGGCCTCCTCCTCATCGAGAACACCGGCACCTGCGCGACCCCCGTGCTGCGGGGCACGCCGCGCTCCTTCCCGCTGGGCGACCCGGTCACCACGTCCGGCTACAACGCCCCCGCGCTCGGCGACGTCGACCGCGACGGCGACATGGACCTCACGATGGGCGTCCTGGGCGGCGCCTTCGACCCGAAAACCTCGGCGGTGGAGAACCTGTACCAGTTCGAACAGGGCGGGGACGGCGAGTTCCGCGTGGTGACATCGCGGCTGATCCGCACCGTGGACGCGGGGAGCGAGTCGTTCCCGGCGCTGAGCGACCTCGACGGCGACGGGGACCTCGATCTCCTGATCTCCAACAAGATCGACACCGAGAACAACCGTACCGGCTACCTTTACGTCTTCGAGAACACCGGTTCGGCCAACGCTCCCGCCTTCGCGGCGCGGGGTGCGGTCCCGGGTCTTCCGGAACAATACCACTACGCGCCGGCCTTCGGCGACCTGGACGGCGACGGCGACGACGATGTGCTGATGGGGAGCTACAGCGACCACATGTCCTACTACCGCAACGACGGGCCCGGCGGTGGCGCGGGTGGGGTTCTGCCGCGCTGGACGCTCATCGATTCCACCGCCGCCACCCTCTCCCGGGGGCGCTACACCACCCCCACGCTGGGAGACCTCGACGCCGACGGCGACCTCGATCTGCTCGTCGGCGAGTCGTCCGGCGCGCTCAACTACTACCGCAACGACGGCGGTCCCCGCGCCCCCGCCTTCGAGCTCGTCTCGGACGAGTTCCAGGACATCGACCTCGGGCGCCGCAGCGTTCCGAAGCTGGTCGACCTGGACGCCGACGGCGACCTGGATCTCGCCGTCGGCTACGAGGTGGAAGGGGTGCGGATCTTCCTCAACGAGGGGGCGCCGCGGGAGCCGGTCTTCGTGGAGTCGGACCCGATTCCGGTGCCGGTGCCCGCCTTCGCCACCCCGGTGTTCGCGGACCTGGACGGCGATGGTGACCTGGACCTGCTGACGGGCGGGGCAGGCGGCGGGCTCGTCTTCCACCGGCGCACGGGGGGGTCACAGTGAACCTCGGCGACGTACGCGCCGTCATCGAGAGCGCGAAGGTGCGCGACCGCGGCGAGCTCGCCGAATTCGTGCGCGAGACGTGGCCGGGCTCGACCGACAAGGAGGTGGAGGAAGCCTCCGCGGTGGCCGTCGAGGTGGTCGAGACCGTCCCGCTCCTGCTGGCCCGCGCCGCCCAGGCCGCCAAGGAGCGCGGGCTCAGCGTTGTGGTCATGCCGCTGCTGGAGCACGCCGCGCGCTACTTCGTCAACCCGGTCGACCTGATTCCCGAGATGACCAAGGGAATGGCCGGGCTCCTCGACGACACCTACCTTGCACTGCGTATCATGGAGAACCTGAACCGCGGCCCCGACCCGCTCTTCGACGCGGACTTCAAGGAACCGCTGCGCTTCCTGAAGCACCTGGTGGGTCCGGAAATCAGTCGCAAGCTGGACGCGGCATCGATCTTCGCGCTTCAGGACGTATCCACCCAGGTCAGCAGGGCCTGGGCGGAGATGGAGCAGCCGTCGTGAGGGCGGCGAAGCGGGTCCGCGTGCCCGCCGCGCAGGAAACGTTCGGGCGGCAAATGGCGTAGGGCGCCCAAACGACACGGGATCGAAATCCCGGGAAAGGATCAAACAGAACATGTCATTGATTGCAATGGGTGTCGCGGGAGCCGCCGGGCTCGTCGGGCACGTCAAGTCGAAGAACTGGGTGAGCCGCAAACTCCGCTACACGAAAATCGTGGAAAGGCCGGCCGCTGCGCTCGGGCTTGCCTCAGGCGGGGCGACGGCGGTGGCGGTCGGAGCCCTGGGAGTGCTTCCCTTCGTGGCGGTGCCGGTGCTCCCGGCAGTAATCGTGGGACTGGGGGTCGGCACCGGCGTCGCCGTCGGCGTCAAGAAGGCGCGGGGGGAGTAGGCCCGAGCAAGGAGCCGCGCCCATGAACTACGACAAGCGCACCGTCCGGTCATGGGTGCTCTACGACTTCGCCAACTCGATCTTTCCGGCGGTCGTCACGACAGCGGTGTTTCCGCAATTCTACGTAAACTTCATCGTCACGGACGGCGGCGGGCTGGGCGACCTGTGGTGGAGCAGGGCGGTGTCGCTTTCAGCGCTGGTGGTTGCGTTCACCTCACCCCTGCTGGGGGCGATCGCCGACCGGAGCGGCGTGCGCAAGAAGCTCTTCGCCTTCTACGTCGCGGTGTGCCTCATCGGCGTGGGACTGATGACGACGCTGGAACCCGGCATGCTCATGGCGGGGTTCATCTTCTTCGTGATCGCCAACGTCGGCTTCGAGAGCGCGGCCGTCTTCTACAACGCCTACCTCCCCGACATCGCGCCGCCCGAACGGCTCGGGGAAGTGTCGGGGAGGGGCTTCGGCTGGGGATACCTCGGGTCTGCGCTGGGCCTGCTGCTGGTGCTGCCCTTCGGCATGCGGGAACAGTTCGAGCCCATATGGGTGGTCGTCGTCGCTTTCTTCCTGATCTTTTCGATCCCCGCATTCCGGGTGCTGCCGGCGGACGGCCCCGGGCGGATGCCCGTTGCGCGGGCCGCCGTCACCGGGATCGCCGAGCTGAGGGCGATCATCGCCGAAGTGTGGCGGATCCCCAACCTTCGCCGCTTCCTCTTCGCCTACTTCTTCTACATCGACGGAGTTCTCACGATCATCGCCATGGCCGGGATTATCGCTATCGGCACATTCGGCTTCACGACCCAGGGCGTCATCATCCTGTTCCTGATCGTGCAGTTCTCGGCGATGGCCGGGGCGCTGACCATGGCCAAACCAACCGACCGGCTCGGGCCGAAGAAGGTGCTGACCGGCGTGCTGATGATGTGGGTGGTTGCGGGCATCGCGGCGTACTTCATCCAGGGACAGACCGCGTTCTACGTGCTGGCGATCGTGGCGGGGATCGGCCTGGGGACGGTGCAGTCCGCCAGCCGGGCGTTCATGGCGTCGCTGATTCCCGACGGCAGGGAGGCGCAGATGTTCGGCTTCTACGCCCTTTGCGGGAGGTCTTCCTCCGTGCTCGGCCCGCTCCTTTTCGGAATGGTCGTCTACTCGGCCGGCGGAAACCAGCGTCCCGGCTTCCTGGTGCTGACCGCCTTCTTCGTGATCGGGCTCCTGCTTCTGCAACGGGTGAAGGATCCGAAGGCGCAGGCGGAAGCCGCGTAGGGTATCCGGAAATCACGTAGATTGGGTGGGCCGCTCGCGGGCGGCCCGACCACGGATGCAGGGATACAGGGAGAGGATCATGGAAACGACCGAACGCCGCACGGCCGTGCGCGAACGATATGCGAGAGCCGCCACGGAAGGCGATGGCTGCTGCGGGCCGTCGGACTGTGGAGCGGCGCCGAATGGGGCGTCCGCCACAACGGGCACCGATGCCATCGCCAGCGGTACCGCGGCCGCCGCCGCGCTCAGCTGCGCGGTTGGCTACGACGAGAACGAACTGGCCAGCGTCCCGGAGGGCGCGAACCTGGGCCTCGGCTGCGGCAACCCGGTTGCGCTCGCCTCGCTCGCGCCGGGCGAGACCGTGCTGGATCTCGGCGCCGGCGCGGGGTTTGACTGCTTCCTCGCCGCCGGGCGGGTGGGGCCGGAGGGGCGGGTCATCGGGGTGGACATGACCCCGGAGATGCTGGAGCGGGCGCGGGACAATGCGCGCAAGGGCGGGTACGGCAACGTCGAGTTCCGACTGGGCGAGATCGAGGCGCTGCCGGTGGCCGATGGCGCGGTGGACATCGTGATCTCCAACTGCGTGCTGAACCTGTCGGCCAACCGCCGGCGCGTGCTCGCCGAGGTGATGCGCGTGCTGAAGCCGGGCGGCCGCGTGATGATCTCGGATCTGGTGTCGGACCGGGCCGTGCCGGAGTTTGTCGCCGCGTCGCGGGAGTCGCTGGTCGGGTGCCTCCCCGTGCCGGTGCGGGAGTACGAGGCGGACCTGGCCGCCGCGGGGTTCCTGGACATCAGCGTGGAGCCGCGGCAGCGCTATCCGGGCGGGCACATCCTGTCCGATCCGCAGGTGCAGGCCGTCATTCGCACGGATCCGGGCCGCGAGGCCGAGGTGCGCGCCTTCGTGGAGTCGATCCACGGCGGGGCGATCGCAGCCGTGAAGGGGGATGCCGCATCTCCCGTCAACAGCAAGGCGCGCGCAACAGAATCTGGTGCGTAGAGCATCTGTACGGGCGATTCTCTGAAGCCGCGCACCGTTTTTCGTTGCGCGGACCGGCCGACCACCGCTAGATTCCTGTCATGAGCCAACCCGCCACCCCGACCGTGCAGACACCGGATCGGCGCACCGCCAGGGCCCAGAGTCATCTGAAGATGATCCGGACCGGGGTGCGCTCCAACCGGGCGGTTGCGGCGGTGCTGGGCGTCTCGCATTCCCAGGTGTCGCGCTGGCGGCAGGGCCAGCGCCCCGACCGGGAAAACGCCGACCGTCTTGCAGGACTCGCCCTGGTGGTCGAGATGCTGCTCCGGTGGCTGGAGACCGATATCGTCGAGGAGTGGCTCACGGGAGCGAACGCGCACCTCGACGGCGCCACGCCGGCCTACTTCATTCAGCGCAGCCGGATCGCCGAGGTGGTCGGGGCGGTGGAGGCGATGAAGAGGGGTGTATTCGCCTGATGGGTCTCTTCTGGCGCGTCTTCCCCTGGGATCCCGACGTCAAGGAGGGAAACCCGTTTTCGGCGTCCTACATTCCTCCGACGACCGGCCGCGGGCGCTTCGACCTGCCGCTGGCCTGTTCACCTGTCCTTTACGTGGCCGAGTCGCCCGAACACGCGATTGCCGAGACCATTCAACCGTGGCGCAATCGTCCGTTGCGAAGCCCCCACCTGCTGCGGGCCGGACGTCCCCTGGCGCTGGTGGGAGTGCAGCTGGAGCCGGATGAGGCGTCGAAACTGCTGGACCTCTGCGATCCGGGCACACTGCGCAGCGCCCGCCTGAATCCCGACCGGATCGCGTCGCGCCACCGGCAGACGACCCAGTCCATCGCGGCTTCGGCCTGGGACAGCGGTCACGCGGGCCTGCGCTGGTGGGCCAGCTTCTGGGGCGACTGGCAGGGCGTCGTCCTCTTCATGAAGCGTACGCGGCGCGGCCTCCATTTCGGCGAACCGGAGGTCATCTCCCGCGATACCCCGGCGCTCCACGAGGCCGCCGACGCGCTCGGGATGACGTTGGCGATCTGAGGGCGCGGCGGTCCAACCGCCCCCGCCGCGTGCCTCAACGGCCTACCCCCCCCCCTTCTCGGTGGCTGGCACCCCGGCCACGGCGCCGACTGACCCGTCCGGTCGTTGACCGGCATCACCCGCTGGGTCACATCAGCCGCCCGGAGGTCAATCTCACCCCCTCCGCTGAGCATGTTTCACAAATCATTTCATCCCGGCCTTCAGCGCCGCCTTCAGCGCCGCGAGTTGGGGTTCGTCGGCGACAAGAACCGGGCCCGCCGGTTGCGGGAGAACTCGGCCGACAGCCTCCCGGGTACGAAGAACAGGAGCCCCAGGGTCCGCGGCACCCGCGAATCCACCTCGAAGGCCTCGCGGATCAAGCCGCGGCCGACGGGGTTCTGATCAGGTGAGTCGGGCACGTCGCGTCAACCGCTAGTCATTGGCAACGCAGTCACGAAAGCGGGGCGCACTCCAGTATCAACAGACTCACACTGTCATGACAACATTACACAATGTCATGTTCTCCTTACCTTCCAGCAATCCTAGAAGCGCACGCCGATGGTCCACGTCCGAGGCCGGGGTGTAGCGGTGTTGATTCTCTCGAAGTTCTCGTCGTTGGTCAGGTTGAAGATGTGCACGAAAGCGGATGCGCCGCCGGGCAGATCCTGTGAGACGCCCAGGTTCAGCCTCATGAATCCCGGGTAGTCAATGTGGTATCCGAGCGGATACGGCTTCGCGACGGGATTGAAGTTGCCGCTGTAGATGTCGCCCAGGAAGCCGGCGAAATCGGCGCTGTTCCAGCCTGACAGATAGGTCAGGTCGGCGTTCACGGTTGTGCCCTCGCGCGCGATGAGGCTGGTACCTGCAGACAGCGTCCACTTGGGGCGCTCGTCCAGCGTCTGGCCTTCCTCGTAGTCGCCCGTGTAGCTCTCGTCAAGCTCGGCAACCGTGCTGTTCGTGAGCCCGTAGTTCACATTCAGCGACAGCCGGGACGTGGGCTGCGCCTCGACCTTGAGCTCCCACCCCTGGTTGTTCATGCGGTGCAGGTTCTGGTACTGGAAAATGTTGCGCGGGAAAGGGCCGGAGGTATCGCTGCCGGTGATCACCAGCTCGATCAGATCGACCGGGTCCTGGTCGAAGAAGGTCAGGCCGATCGAACCCTTCCCTCCGTAGAGAACGTCGACACCCAGGTCGTAGCCGCGCTGCTTCTGAGACCGCAGGTCCGGGTTGGCCAGGAGGATCGAAAACTCGTTCTCGTCGCCGCCCACCTGGCGCTCGTCGGGCACGATCACCGCCTGTCCCCAGGCGAAGCGTGGCTTGATGGTGAACTCGCCCGCCTGCCGAATGCCGGTTATTCCGAAGCGGGGGGACCAGGTCAGCCCATCGGTCGATCCTTCCGGATGACGATCGCCGCGAATGCCGCCGGTGAAGAAAACGGCGTCCCTGAAACCCAGCTGCATCTGTCCGAAATAGCCGTCGCTGCGGATTTCCCTGGTGAAGTCGGCCGTCGGCCAGTCGTAGTCACGCCAGTCACTGACCTCGATCGGGTCGTGTGCAGTCAGACTGTATTCGCTCCGGTCGGCGCCGAACACGAACGTGCCGTTCATGTCGGCGGTGAGCGCACGGCTGATGGTCGTGTTGTAGGCCATGGACGAGCGGTTGGTGTCCCGGGCCCGCACGCTGTAGGTGCCATTGTCGTTCGGCAGGACGGGATAGTAGGAGTCTTCGTACCGGTCGAATCCGACCGTGAAGTCGTGGTGCCACCACGAGGCGGCCTCGAAGCCGAGGTCGAGGCTGTTCGTCTCCAGCCTGCTAATGAAGCGCTGCCGCGTCGGGGGGTTGTCGGGCGCGCCGACCTCCCGGTAGACCTCCCGCAGGATCGGGTTCCAGCTGCTGTAGTTGGACCCGTCGTGGGCCCGCATGCTTGCCTGGGCTTCGAGCCGCCCGACCGTGAAGTTCACGCTGCCGAACAGCCGCTGGTCTTCCTGCGTGAGCAGATCGACCCATTCGGGCTCCTGTCGTCCGCTGTAGCCCAGGTTGTAGCCAAAGCGCGAATCCCCGCCGGCGAGCGTGAGCCGGTACTCCGGTGCCCGCGGCGTCCCCGACACATAGGGTGATTCCACGACCTCAAGCTCCATCTTGCCCGAAAGCCGGGGCCTGCGCCAATCGCCGCCCGAGCCGCGCCGGGTGAAGATCTGCATGACGCCGCTGATCGCGCGGGAACCGTAGATCGTCGAGGCCTGCGGGCCCGAGACCACCTCGACGCGTTCGATGATGCCGGGGTCCAGGTTGGTGACGTAAGCCGGATCGGCGATCTCTGCGCCGTCGACGTAGACCTTGAGGGTGGACGCCGCGCCGAGGCCGGAGACGCCGCGCACCGAGAACACGCCGTAGCGGGCGCCGGGTCCCTCGTCCGTGTAGACCGCGCCGGGCACCGCCGTGCGCACGAGTTCGGCGATGTTCCGGGGCGCGAGCCGCTCGATGTCCGCCCGGCTCACGATCGTCACGGGAGTGGGCACCTCCCGCACCGCCGTCGGCATGATGGTCCCGGTGACGATGAGTTCGTCGAGTGTGACCGGCTCCGGGTCGAGCCCGATGTCCGGACGGGCCGTCTCACCGGCAATCACGGTGACGTCGACCGTTCCCGCGCGGCGACCGATGATGCTGGCCGTGATCTGGTACTCGCCGGGAGGCACCGACGCGAATGTGAAGCGGCCGTCAGCGCCGGTTACGGCTTCGCGGCTGATCCCGCCGCCTTCCAACACGACCCTTGCCCCTTCAATGTGTTGGCGCTGCTCGGCGGCCCTGACCGTGCCTTCGATGGCGTTGTCCTGGCCGGCTGTGGCTTCGGCCGCATTGGTCACGCTCGGTGCCGCGAGGGTGATGACTGCGAGCACGATGCCTGCACGGTGGATGATTCGGTTCCGCATGACTTGCCTCCCTTGCCGTTGTCGTTCCGGCAATGCTCCGCCCCCCGCCCCGCGCGACGGGCTTCCCCCACAACATGGGGGCGGACCCGCCGAATAGTCAAGTTCAGGGGACCTGTGCCCATCCATTTTTTATATAATATTCATATGTTTATCATATTGTTCATAACTATTTATGAGATGTGGGTTGCATTACAACGAGGGGCCTGCATTGCGCGCGTTTCTTGTATCCGCCACAGTTGTGGCTGTGAGCAGTGGTGTCCGCCCCCAGTTCGATCTCGCCGTCCATTGTGGCATCACCGTGGACCAAACCGTTAGACTCAGACGGTGAGGTGCCCCGGCGGACGCGACCCCGAGGAAACCGGAACATGATGAAACTGCATACCGAATTGACGCTGCTGGCTGCGTTGGCTTCTTCCGCTTCGCTGGCTTCTTCGCTCGACGCGCAGGCCGGGTCCGCTACGGCGGCGGGAGCACCCGACCGCACCATTTTCGAAGGGGCAACCGTCATCGACGGCACAGGCGCCCCGGCGCGTCCCGGGATGGCCATTGTCGTGGAGGGCGACGTGATTGCCGGCATCGTGCCGGTCCGGGACCTCTCTGCAGACGCCCGCGAAGGCGCGGAAATCGTGGACGCGAGTGGATGGTTTGCGATCCCCGGCCTCGTCGAGGCGCACACGCACCTGGCCAGCGTGGCGGACCGGGAGACCGCGGAGTTCATCCTGAACAGGCAACTCTTCGCGGGCATTACCACGGTTCGCGACATGGGCGGCGATGCCCGCGCGCTCATCGATCTCCAGCGCGCTTCGCTGGTAAAGGAAATTCCCGCGCCGGACCTGCACTTCTCCGCACTGATGGCGGGTCCCGGGTTCTTCGGCAATCGCCGCGCGGCCCTGGCGGCGGCGGGCGAGAGGACGGGAGCCGTTCCCTGGCTGCAGGCGGTGACCGACGAGACCGATTTTGCGGAAGCCGTAACCCTGGCACGCGGGATCTGGGCAAGCGGGATCAAGCTCTATTTCCCGTTTGAGGGCGAGCTCCTGGGCAAGGTCGTGCCCGAGGCGTCCAGGCAGGGGATACCGGTTTGGTCGCACGTGAGCATCGGTCCGGCAAGGCCTCTGGAAGTCGCCAGAGCCGGTGTCCGTTCGATGGCCCACTCCTGCGGCATCATGCAGGCGGCCATACCCGACGATGTGTATCGCGAGGGGGAGGAGGGGAAGCGCAGCGGGGTGGTGGAGGTCGACCTGAACGGCCCCGAGGTGGACACGCTCTTCGCGACCATGAAGCGGAACGGGACGGTGCTCGACGCGACGCTCCGTGTGATGGTGCCGCGCGAATGGCTAATGGTGGAGCGCGACACGGCGGAGGCCCGGAGGCCCGGGGAGGCCGAAAACCCCGACAGTGCACAGCCGGATCCCCCTCCGCCCCCGCCCATCGATTTCCGCCCTCAGGGCATCGTGGTAAACTGCGGGTTGGAAGAGGCGATCGAAGCCACGCGGCTGGCGTACGAAGCCGGTGTCATGATTGCGGCCGGCACGGACGGCACGTCCGAGCCGGATTCCGTCTTTCCCGCACTGCACGAGGAGATTGGCTACCTGCACGAGTGGGCGGGCATGACGATGATGGATGTCCTGACGGCGGCGACACATCACGGCGCCGTTGCACTGGGACTGGAGGACACCATCGGTACGCTCGAGCCCGGTAAGCACGCCAACATCGTGTTCCTGCGCGAGGACCCCCTGGCCGGCCTGGGGAGCCTCCGTTCGGTGGAGCTCACGGTGAAGCGGGGCACGCTGTACTACCGGCGGGACTTCGTACTCGGAGCGCCGCCGCGACCGGGTCTGCCGGGCGAGATCAGGTAGGGAGCACAGGCTCACGCCCGCCGCTCAGCCATCCCCCGGTCTGGCCATTCGGTAGCCGACCCGTGGCACGGTGAAGACATAGGTGGGGTTTCTCGCGTCGTCGCCCAGCTTGTTGCGCAGTTTCCTCACGTATACGCGCACGATCCGGGGTTTCCCCGCGCGCCGGGAGCGCCACACTCGGCGCAGCAGGTAGTCGTACGACGATACGCGGCCCGCCTTGGCCGACAGAGCGCTCAACAGATCGTACTCTGTCGCGGTCAACTCGACCGGCTGGCCGGCCAGGGTCACGCGGCGCTCGTCGTAGTGGATGGCGAGTTCGCCCACCCGGTAGGGCTCCGCCGGTCCGGCCCGTTTGCGGATCGCCGCCTTGATACGAGCCCCGAGCTCGGTCGGGGAGAACGGTTTGACCAGGTAGTCGGCCGCGCCGGTCTCAAGGGCCCGGGCGACGGTTTCGTCACGACCGTATACGGACATGAAGATGACCGGTCGGTCGGCGAGTGCCGGCAGGCCTTGCATCAGCTCGATCCCGTCCGTCCCGGGCAGGAGCAGGTCGAGCAGCACGAGGTCCGGCCGGTGCGTCTCCAGTAGCAGGGGCACCTCGTCCGGGTCGCCCGTCACGATCGCGCGGTGGCCGGCCTCCTCGAGAATGCCGCGGGCGTACAGGAGCGCCTTGGGATCGTCATCGACGACGAGCACCTGCAACGCATCGCCGGCGCCGACGCGGAGGTCCCGCCCAACGCGCGACGGGGCCGCCGCGACAACGGACCGCGCCTCGTCGATGACCGGGATCGTGAACGTGAAGCGCGCGCCCGGTCCCTCTCCCGCGCTCTCGGCCCAGATGCGGCCCCCGTGAGCCTCCACCAGGCCCTTGCAGATGGCCAGGCCCAGGCCGCTTCCCACGCCCCGCCCCCGGTCCCTGCGCGCGCTGCGGGCGAACTTTCGGAACAGGTGCGGCAGACGCTCGGCCGGGATGCCGGGGCCCTCGTCGATCACGGATACGGCCACATGAACGCCCTCCTGCTCCGCGGTCACCCGGACGGGCGAGGACCGGGGCGAGTGGCGGGCCGCGTTCGAGATCAGGTTGCCCAGCACCTGGACGATGCGCTGCCGGTCCGCCAGCACATGGGGCAGGTCCGGTGGCAGGTCGATTGCGACGGGGTTCGTGCCTCCTCCGCTCACGTAGAGGTTCCGCGCCTGATCGACGACCACCGCGAGATCCGCGGGCTCGAGCGCGACCGACAGCCTGCCCGCCTCGATGTGCGCCGCGTCCAGCAGGTCGCCGATCAGCTGGCGCATGTGGTCCGCCTGCTCGTCGATGATGCGGAAGAACTGGACCATCTCGGCCGGACGCAGCGCCGTTGATGCCGCCAGCAACGTCCCCGCCGAACCCTTGATCGAGGTCAGCGGCGCCTGCAGCTCATGGCTCACCATGCCCAGGAACTCGGCCCTGAGCACCTCCACCTCCTCCAGCGGCGTCAGATCCTGCAGCGTGACGACCACCGACTCGACCTCGCCCTGTCCCGAGCGGATGGGCGTGGCGTTGATGAGCGTGTTGAGCTTGCGGCCGTCCGGGACCTCGAGCACGATCTCCTCGACACGGACCGCCACGGCGTCCGACAGGACCTGCTTCAGCGGCGTGCGGTCCAGCGCCACCTCGCGGCCGTCCGCCCGGCGCACGCGCAGCACCTCCAGGAGATCCTCCGCCAATTGGCCGGGGAGGCAAAGGTCCTTCAGGATGCGGCGCCCCTCGCGGTTCAGCGACGCCACCTTCCCGCTCCGGGCGTCGAGCACCACCACGCCCACCGGTGTCGTGTCGATCAGCGCCTCCAGGTCGGCCCGCGCCCGCTGCTCGTCGCGGTGGGTGCGCGCATTGGCGATCGCCGCTCCGGCGTGCGAGGCGAACAGCACCAGGATCTCCTCGTCCGCCGTCGTGAACTCCTGCCCGCTTTCCTTGTCGCCCAGGTAGAAGTTGCCGACATGCACGCCGCGGTGGCGGATCGGCGTTCCAAGGAAGCTCCGCACCAGGGTGTGGTCCTCGGGCAAGCCGACCGAACTCAGGTGGGCGGGCAGGTTCCCGACCCGGAACGGTCCCGGCAGCTCGCGCAGATACTCCCACAGCTCCGGCCCGTAGGAGAGCGCCAGCAGCCGCTCGCGCTCCCCGGCGCTGAGTCCCGACGTGACGAAATCCTCCAGCTGGCCCGAGCCGTCCACCGTGGCGATCCCGCTGCAGCCGGCGCCGGTCAGCACGCGCGCGCTATCCGCCACCTCGCGAAGGACCGTATCGACATCCAGACTCTCGCTGATCCGAAGACTCGCGTCGCTCAGCCGCGAGAGCCGGTCCCGCAGGGCGCGGACCTCTCTGCCCAGTTCCTCGAAATCTTGCACTCACCGGACCTCCGTTTTGCGTGGTATAAATACTCAATAGACGTTACGCAGGATAGAATTTATGAACAATAACATATGTATGATCTAGACAACAGAGGTTGTTAATCTCAATTTAAACTCACATTCCCCGGATACGCACTCGGTTCCTCACCAGAGGCCAACCGCTCACCATGACCAACACCTACGCGCAGGATCATGCCGACCCGAACAACAGCAGGGCAGCTGAGGGGGGGCGTCCAAACCCTCCGGCCCGGCAATCCGGGTGCCACGGACAGTCTGTAAGACAACAAGCCGGACAGCTTGTGAGACGATCGGAAGAGCCGATACCCACCCATCGTTTATATAATATTCACACGTTTATCATATTGTTTATAACTATTAATATGATGCGGGTTGCAATACAACGGGGGGCCTGCATTGCGCGCGTTTCTTGTATCCGCCACAGTTGTGGCTGCGAGCAGTGTAGGGGGAAGCGCAGGCACCGAAGGGACGGAGGTCACCAAATGGCAGGGCAGCCCTGCAACAGCGATTGGGGCCGTGCCCGTGCGCCTGGTCGCGGCGATGACCTGCCTGTTGGTGCCGAGCCAGGAGTGCCAATGGAAATCCGTGCGGAGTAGCTAGACGAATGTCGGCAGCTGGAGAGTTCGCGATCGAGGTCCGGGAGGATATCCGTTCGGCGAAACTCCCATCAGCCGCAGTGATGGGGTTCGTCTCGGCGGCCAACCTGATCGCTTCCTCCTTCGCGGTTGGCACCTCGATCTTTGACGGTTCCCTCGCTCCATACGCCGTGTCGGGTGTCGGTCTGCTTATCTTCGGCTCCCTGGTCGGATGCGCTTTCGCGGCGTTGTTCAGCGGACTTCGGAGTGCCACTGCCAAGCCGCCACTGCCAGCTCTCCTCGTCTTGGCGGGTATCGGAACTGCTCTGAATCCTGGCGCTCAATCTCTCTTCGTGACCGTGGTAGCGGTCATGGCGATCAGCGCTGCCCTGACTGGCATCTGCTTTCTACTCATCGGGCGACTGGGCGCCGCCAGTCTGCTGCGGTTCATCCCGTATCCCGTGTCCGGAGGCTTCCTGGCCGGAACCGGCGGGGTTGCCTGCTTGCTGGCACTGTCCCTGATGGGTTTGGATTTCGGCGTTCGCCCGATTGCCAGCCTGCTCGATGCCGACAGGGTCGTGGTATGGGGACCCGGGCTTTTGTTCGGCATCTGCCTGTTTCTGGCGTCGAGGCGTTGGCGGCGTGTCCCGATCGTCCCATTGGGTTCGCTGGTGGCGGCAGGCCTGGTTCATTTGGGGTTTTGGGTGTTCGGTGTTTCGGTGGATCAGGCCCAGGCGGCGGAACTACTCCTTTCCGGCGCCGGCGCGGGCGGGATGTGGCCCTCGATCGAGTTGAGCGATCTATCTGCGATAGCCTGGGGATCGGTCGCGGCCCAAAGCCCGGAAATCCTGACCATCGTCTTCCTGAATCTGGTCGCGATGGTGCTGGCTTTGGGAGGGCTTGAACTCGGTTCCAGGCAAGAATTGAATTGGGACGGTGAGTTCGTGGCCGCCGGAGCCACGGCGATTACGTCAGCTGCCGGCGGGGGGCCCGCCTCCTGCCTAACGGTAGTACAGTCGTTGCGAAACCGGATGTTCGGGGCAGACACTCGGCTGACGGCCCTGTTCACAGCCGGAGTGCTGGGCCTTGCCCTGGTGTACGGCGGCAGAATTGTCGGCCTGATCCCCACCCCCGTGGTTGGCGGCATTCTGCTTTGCACGGGAATCACTCTCGTGAACGACTGGGTCGTGCGAAACAGAAAACGGTTGCCCGCAACCGAGTTCGGGATTCTGGCGTCGATCTTCGGGGCCATCCTGATGTTCGGATTCCTGGTAGGTGTGGGAATCGGAATGCTTGTCACGATCGTGCTGCTCATCTTCCGTCTGAGCCGCCTCGACCCCATCAAAGCCCGGCACAGCGTCCGTGAGCAGCGCAGTAACCGTCGCCGGTCGATTCCCGCGCAGGCAATTCTGAAGGAGGAGGGTAAGCGCGGGGTCATATTCCAGTTGCGAGGCTATGTGTTCTTCGGCAGCGCCTACTCGTTGTTCAGCCGCCTGGAAGAGGATCTGGCCACCTCGCGCTCGGTTTGCATCGTGCTGGACCTGCGGCAGGTATCCGGTTTCGATTTCTCGGCGGTCAGATCC
>JAPOOQ010000426.1 GCA_026713345.1 Gemmatimonadota bacterium
CCGTCGAGCATGGCGGGGGTCGGTTTGCGGACTTCGCCGTACAGCGAGTGGACGGGGAGGCCGGTAACCGGATCCAGGTAGTGGTCCGACTCGATCATGTTGTCCTGCTTCTCGCCGCGGGCGCCGTGCTGGGGGCCGAAGAGGGCGCGGAGGTCGAAGCCGGCTTCGCGAATGGCGTCCGCGGCGAAGGTAAGTTCCGGGGTGACTGACGCGGGGTGCGCGATGAGTCCCAAACGAGCATCGCGCAGTCCCAGCGCCTCGCCGGCACCGTCGATCAGGCGTTCGAGGCCGGTGGTGACGGGTGAACGGGTCTCCGGGCCCGACGACGTTGGCGCCACGTTCACCTTCTCCCCGGGGGCGCCTCCCGCTGCCAGTAGAACGGCCCCGCCGTCACCTGCTCGGGCCAGATCTGGTCGAGCGTGGCGCCGTCGTACAGCCGGCCGTTCATCATCACCCGGTGCACCGTGTTCGAGTTGCGGATGTCGTCGAGCGGGTTGGCGTCGAGAATGACCAGGTCGGCGAGCTTGCCCACCTCGATGGAGCCGAGATCACGGTCAGGCCCGAGCGAGTGCGCACCGAGGATCGTGGCCACCTGCAGTGCCTCGTGTTCCGTCATCCCCCCGGATTGGGTGGCCCACAGTTCCCAGTGGTACCCGAGCCCCTGGAGCTGGCCGTGGCTGCCCACGCCCGCCCTTCCGCCCGCTCGGATCACATCCCTCACGAACGCCGACACCAGGTGGAATGTGTGTACCTCGGGGTGGAACCAGCCGGGCACCCTGCGCGTCGCCTTCTGATGGATCTCCTCGAGCGGGGTGAAGCGGGCCAGCTTCTCGTCGCCCAGTACGTTTTCGGTCGCGTAGAAATAGTTCTCCGCCCAGGGGCCACCGTAGGTGACGAGGATCGTGGGCGTGTAGGCCATCGTCGACTGCGCCACCAGCTCGACCATGTCGGCGTACATGGGGAAGCCCGGCATGTTGTGCTCCATGCCCGAATACCCGTCGATCGCCATGGTCATGTTTTCCTTGGTGTCGAGGCCGCCCTCGGTCGTGGGCATGAGGCCGAGCTCGCGGGCCGCCATGATGATCCACTGGCGCTGCTCGCGGTTGCCGGCGCCGTACATCTTGATCGTCTTGGTGTCGTAGTAGTCGCTGTAGCGGCGAAGCACGTTCCTGGCATGGTCCAGGTCCTGCACGTTCTCCGACGAGAAGACGCCGGGGCCGGTGGAATAAATCCTGGGCGACAGAATGCGGCCCGCGCGCACCAGGTCCTCGTAGCTGATCACGTCGGTGGTGCCGGTCTGGGGGTCACGGGTGGCGGTCACGCCGTACGCGAGGTTGGCGGCGTAGGACCACGGCTGGCTGCGGTGGATGTTGACCTGCGCGCGCAGGTGGGCGTGCGTGTCGATGAAGCCGGGAACGATGGTCTTGCCGGAGAGGTCGAGGACCTCGGCGCCGGGCGGGCGGGTGACCGATCCGGTGGGGCCGACGGCGGCGATGCGGTTGTCCTGGATCACGATGTCGCCCTGGGCGAGCACCTCGTCTCCGTTCATGGTCACGACCCGCGCGCCCGCAAGCACCACGGTGCCGCGGGGGATGTCGCGCGGGACCTCCACCCGGATGCGGACTTCGGTCGGCCGGTAGCGGGCGTCCTCGTCGTCGTCGTCGGGCTCCTCGTCGGCCTCCTCCTCTGCGGTGGGCTCGTCGTCGCCCTCGTCCGCCTCCTCGCGGGCCGCCGCGGCGACCGAGTCCTCGAAGGCCTGGGCCGCGTCCAGATCGTACACGAGGTGCGCGTTGCCGATCGTCCAGTGCACCTTGCGGCCGTCCGCGCCCCACGCAGGGAACTCGGCGCCGATCTCGGTGAGCTGCCGTGCGGGGAACGCGGCGCTGGAGGGATTGCCGACGTTGATGGTGGGAGCGTCGCCGCCCACGACCGGAACCGTCACGGTGTAGAGGTGGTTGCCCACCCGGGCCAGCGCCTGGTCGCCCACGGGCGCCATCATCACGAGCGACGCCGACGGCGACCCGCTCGACCCGGGCGGTCCCGAGCCGGTCACGCGTACGTGCGCCTTTCTGTCGGTGCCGTCCCAGCGGAACGACACGAGGCCCTCGCCGCCGCTGTACGCGTAGATACGGGCCGGGTCGCTGGTGAAGTGGTGGGCGGTGTAGCGCGCCGGAGCGATCACGGTGGCGTCGCCCCCGGTGGCCGGGATCCAGACCAGGTCGTCCGCGCCGCCGGGAACGCCCCGGGTGAGGGCCTCGTCGTAGGCGCGACCGGGCCCGCGTACCGCGACGATGCGCTCGCCGTCGGGGGCCCAGACGGGGGCGTTGTAGAGCGCGGGGGCGGTAGTGAGCCGCTCGGGGTCCCCGCCGCCGGCGTCCACGCGGTAGATGTGGCCGCCGCCCTGGTCGTCCCAGGTGGTGTAGGCGATGGCCGCGCCGTCGGGCGACCAGGTGGGCATGTGCTCGTTGGCGGTGGACCCGGTCAGGCGCCGCGGGGTGCCGTCCGGCCAGTCCATCACGTACACGCGCGACAGAAGCGAGAAGGCGATTCGGTCGCCGCCGGGGGAGGGGACCGCGTCCCGCACCTGCTTGGCCACGAAGGTCTCGGTGTCCTCGATGCGGTAGTCGAAGTCGACCTCCGGCCCGATGTCCAGGTTCACGTCCACCCGGAAGGGGATCGGCGCGGGTTCGGATCCGTCGACCGGGATCCGCCACAGCCCCCCGCCGTA
>JAPOOQ010000427.1 GCA_026713345.1 Gemmatimonadota bacterium
ATGGTGATGTCGGTGACCTCATCGTCAAACCGCGCCTCGAGCGTGCGGATCACCTCCCGGAGGAAGAGCGACGCGACGTCCTGGGCGGTGAAGATCCTCCCGCCCACGCGCGCCATCGCCCGGCCGCTCTCCATCCCGAGGTACCGCTTGAACCCGCGCGCGAACCCCGTGGCCCGTCCGTCCCAGTTGTAGGTGACGGCCTTCTGCCCGATCAGGACCTCTTCGCCGTCCGCGTCCATCACGCATACACACGACGGCATGACCGGCGTCTGCGTAACGGGTTCCAGCTTCGCCAGCTCCGGCAGGTTAATGACGTGCGGACGCCCCGACCGGTCTTCGCAGATGGTCGTGTTGGATGTGCCGAGGTCGATGGCCCAGTGGGTTGGCATGGGGGGAAGTCTACCTCTCTTGCTCCGAAAGCACACGACCACCACCCCCGCCACCCGCCCCGCGGGAAAAGGGATCGAGGGAAGGGATTACGGGCAGCCTCTCGAAACACTTCTCGGCGCAGTGACGTACTTGATAGTCATCAAGGGTCTACACATGTAAACTACACACGACAATAAGTAAACTAAACATTACATCCGAGTCCACCGACCGAGCACCGGACAGAATCGAGACCACACATGCAGACTCACCGCCCGTGCCTTGCACTCCTTCTTTTGGCCACCGCAATCGGCGCGTCGCTCGCCGGAGCCGGAGCGCCTATGCAGGCCCAGGACCGACCGCTGACCGCCGACTTCCCCGAGGTCTACCGCGTGGGCGGGCTGGTCGCCGAGGACTGGGCCCAATTCACCCGCCCCGGGCCGATGGGCTTCGACGGATCGGGCAACCTGTACATCCTGGACCGCGCGGCCTACCAGGTGATCGTGGTCGACCGGAACGGGGAACTGGTGAGGACCGTGGGACGCGAAGGAGAGGGACCGGGCGAGTTCCAGCGACCCGACGACCTGGTGGTCTGGCGGGACGGAACCTTCGCCGTCCCCGACGCCGGCCACAACGCCTTTCAGACCTTCGGCACAGACGGCGCACTCGAGCACTTCGTCAGGATGAGCGCCGGGCAGTCACCCCTCGGGGCGGACCCGGCGGGCCTTTCCCTGCGGCCGGGCCCCAATGCGGGCGAGTTGTACCGCCAGGGCTCACCGGATGTCCTTGGACAGATGTTCGGTGCCCTGGAGCAGTTGTTGGGCGGAGGAGTGAGCACGTCGGAAGTCGATCACCGAGGGATCGAGCGGCTGGAGCTGGGCGGAGACGTGGTGGCCGCGGAGCCGGTTCTTCAGGCGTGGCGAGTACCCCGGGAGGAGAGCAACCAGGAGCTGACTCTCAACGACCTCGCGAACGAGTCCAGGGCCACGCGGGCGGTCGTCGGAATGATGACCGGCGCCACGATGTTTTTCGAGCCCGACCTGCACTGGGACGCTCTCCCCGACGGCACCATCGCCTACTCCGACTCCTCGGCTTACGCGATAAGGCTCGTCGCGCCGGACGGATCGCTGATCGGCGTGCTGCGGAGACCGCATGAGCCCGAACCCGTCAACGCGCGAATTCGCTCCGGCATGATCGAGCAGGCACTTCGCGAGTTCGCGGACCAGCTTGAGAACACCGACGAGGACGACCTCGCCCAGGCACCCAGCCTGCCCGACGCCTACCGCGAGGGAATGGAAGCCCGCGAGTTCTTCAGCGAAGTCCCGGTCGTTCGCGTAGTGCGGGCCGGCTGGAGCGGCACCCTCTGGGTCCAGCGACGCGGCGATGAGCCGTGGGACGACGACGGTCCCATCGATGTCTTCGGCGCGGACCGCCAGTACGTGGGCACATTCCCCGCGGGCGCTACGAGGATCCCTCGCGCATTCGGTCCCGACGGTCTGGTGGCGTTCTGGGAGCTGGACGAACTCGATGTTCCGGGCATCGTTGTAAAGAGGTTGCCCGATGTGTTGAGGTAGCCCGGGCACCTTGCTTCGAGCGGTGCCGGGGCCGAATGTTCGTCGATCGTCAAATCGCACGGTTCAACGAGCAGCGGACGTCATGGCTGAAGACAACCCCGATCGGACGGATCCACGCCGGGACGCTCACGACTCCGGCGCCGGCATCCCCGCCGGACTGCTCGTGGCGCTGATCGTCGCACTCCTGGCGCTGCCCGGCATCGGCGCCCGCTATCACCTCTCCGGCGACTTCAGCGTCATCCATTGCCTCTTCATCCTGTTCTTTTCGCTCAATCTGCTGATCTGCTATTGGGAAATGTGCCTGTTCTTCCGATGGGACCGGGTCAGGGAGCGCGCCGAGTACTGGTCCCGACGGCAGCGTGAAACCGGCCGCTCATCCGCTGTCGAGTTCCTCACCAGCCGGGTGCCCTTGAGGCAGGCGCTGTCTCCGACCGTCTGGGCGGATTCCTGGGCAGCGTACTCGCCGATCGATTCGTCCTACACGGATCGCAGCACCCTCGGCTTCACCGTCGACATCGGCAACGGCTTCGTTACCCCGGTCCCGACGCTGCTCCTGTACGCGGCCTATTCCGTCGGATTCCTTCCGCCCGTCGTTGCCGGCATCCTCGGGGTCGCCCTGTTCTGGCAGTGGGCGTACGTGTCGTCGCTCTACTGGGTCAGTTTCTTCGTCGCCGGGAGACACGCCCACGTCTCCAGGCGCGAGCTGTACATCTACGTCGGCGCCGTGAACGCCGTCTGGGTGCTGTTCGGGGTGTTCGGATTGTACGTCTCGGTGAGGCTGATTCTGGACGGGAACTACGGGGTGCTGGGATTCTGAATCACCGATTCCCGCTCCTCGAGCCCGGCGACCCGATCATGGCCTTAGGGACGTGGAGAATGTGGTGGTGTACGGGTTAATTCGATGAGCGGCCGAAGATGCCGGAACCCGCGGGATGGAGCTATCGTTAGAAGGTCTCGAATGGTGGAGCTGCGGTGAAGAACAAGAACGGGAGTGCCTGGACGGCTGCGGATGTCCCCGACCTCAGCGGCCGCGTCGTCGTCGTGACGGGTGCGAACAGCGGCGTACGACCGTGGCGGGTATAAGACGATGCGCGCCTACGAACGTTCGAAGCTGGCGAACCTGCTGTTCACCTACGAACTCCATCGCCGGGTCACGCAGGCGGACCTGGACACGCTCTCGCTCGCCGTGCATCCGGGCGTGGCGGCAACGAACGTGGGTCGCCGGCTTGAAGAGAAGTGGTACGGACCGCTCCTTTCGTCCATCCACCGTCTGATCGCGCAGTCGGCGACGATGGGCGCGTTGCCGACGCTGCGGGCGGCCACCGACCTGCGCGTCACGAGCGGCGAGTACTGCGGGCCGGACGGCTTCCGCCAGATGCGGGGTTACCCCGTACGCGTCGAATCGAGCCCCGCCTCCCACGATCCGGACACTGCGCGCCGGTTGTGGCTCGTGTCCGAGGAGCTGACCGGTGTCCGATTCCCCATCTGACCGGCGCCGGAGCTGATTGCCGCCAGGTGGCACGGAGGCTTCGTCCCGTGGGCTCGCTGACGACTTCGGCGTGACACCGGATGCCGCGTTGTGTGGGTGCGCCCCCGCGACCAGGAGAGTGCTCTCTTCTCATCGTGCTTGGCTCGACGCTGCATCGGGTTCCTCCGCCAGCACCTTGGCTCGCGCCTCGTCGTCGGCCTCCGTCGCCTCCAGGATCACGTCGTAGAGCGATTCCACGTCGTGCGACCTGCCGAGAACCGCGCCATCCCGATCCACCGCGATATACGTCGGCACCCCCTGGATCGCCCAGTCGTCGTAGAGCTCGGACTGCACTCCGACAAACCAGTTGACGTAAGGCAGATCCATGCGCTCGTCCATGAACTCGTCGACCAGCTCCACATTTTCGTCGATGCTGATGGTGATGACCTGGAAATCCCGGTCCGCGAGCACCTGCTGGAGCCTTTCGACGTCCGGCAGGCTGGCGATGCACGGCGCACACCAGGTCGCCCAGAAGTCGAGGAGCAACACCTTTCCGCGGTACTGGCTCAGCGACTCCTCATCCCCGCCGATGCGCTGCGCAGTGGCCTCGGGAAGCTCGGCACCGATGGCCAGATTCTCCAGGGCATACAGGACAGGCTGGATCGCCTCGCCGCCCGTGTCCCCCGCGAAGACCTCGACATCGCTGTACTCGTCGGCGACCAGCCGTGCCATGCGGGTGACTTCCGCACGCACCTCCGCGCGCTCGGCGGGTGAGGAATTCAGGTCGTCGACCTCCATCAGCCGCTCCATGGCGGACCAGAAGGCTCCACGGGCGCGGAGCACGCGGTGATCGCTGTTGGCCACGACCTTGTCGACCAGCTCCACCCCGGGTTCGCCGCCGAAGCGGATCAGGCTCAGAAGCAGGCGGTTGAGTCGCAGATCGTCGATGTAGTGCTCTTCAAGAAGTCCGAATACTTCGTCCTGGGCTGTCTGGCGCTCCGAACCGTCCAGCGACCGATGTTCGTAGTAGGCGAAACTCAGCGCCAGAAAGCCCAGATCATCGGTTGGATTGGCCCTGGCGATCTCGAGCGCGGCTTCCACGGCGGGCTGCGCATCGAGCTCCCGCAGTCCCAGCGCCGCCTCCGCCTCCTGCATCGACTTGCCCTCGTTGCCCGGCTGCCTCATCCACTCGCCGGCGCGCAGCTGGTTCATCCTCTGGTCGACCTTGAAGCTTTCGACCGTCTGCCAGGCCTCGACGCGTTCGGGGCCCGCCCCGCCGGTCGCGTCCGGCTCGCCGCCTCTGTCGGCTTCGGCAAGTGTGCAGCCCGCGAGGAGCAGCAGGGCGAGCACTGTCGTCGTGCATTTGGTCACTTTGTTGCCTCCAGACAGCATCAGAACCACGAGATGGTCACGGTCGTCGAAATCGTCCGGGGCGCGCCCAGCCAGGCCGCGTTCTCGGTGATCGCGGACAGATAGGCCTTGTCGAACAGGTTGTTCGCCACGAGCGCAAACTCCAACGAGCGGAGCCGATCGCTCAACTCTTCGCCCGTCAGACTAACGTAGGCGTCCACCAGCCAGTAGGCGTCGGTGTCCCAGTCCGCCGCCAGACTGACGCGGCGTGATGACGTGTACTTGGCAGACAGCCCGCCGCCGAAGGGTCCGGTGCGGTCGAGCGAGAGGACCCACAGACGGGGCGGTGCGCCGGTGATGTCGGTTCCAGCCACGATGCCCTGGCTCGCGTCGACGAGCGGATCACCGCTGCCGATGTACTCGGAATTGTTCGACGTGAAGGCGGTGTAGAACGATGTCTCACCCGGCATCTGCACCGTTGCGGACAACTCGATACCACTCGTGGCGATACCACCCGCGTTGAAGTAGGCGCCGCCTCCGGGGATGAGGTAGTTGGGCCCGGTTGGCGTTTGCGGGCCGATGTAGAAGATCCGGTTCTCGAAATCGATGGTGTACCAGGTGGCGCCGAGCGCAAATCGCTCTCTGGCGTACTGCAGCCCGATGTCGATATTCGACGCGGTCTCGGGTTTCAGGGTTTCCAGACTGCGCCCCGGCACCTCGAGCAGCGTGCTGGCGATCGCCTTGAAGTTCTCGGAGTAGCCCGCAAACACGTCGAGGCCCGCGACCGGCGTCTCGTACGTCACACCGCCGGAGAAGAGCAGCTCCGAGTCGGAATCGATCCCGAGCGACTCATTGACACCGAACTGGTCGTCGCGCGCCACGCCGATCAGAAACTGCTTGACGCCGGCGGTCAGGGCGAGCGATCCGACGTAAAACGTCTCCTCCACGTACCACTTGAACACGTCCTGCGGGAACTCCCACTCGTACTGGTGCCAGTAGGCCTGCTCGTCCCACTTGAAGCTGAGCACGGGGTCCAGCATCCGATGCCAGTCGCGACCGAGGTCGCGGCGCGAGTCTTCGTACCAGATGCCGCCGCGCGCCACGCTGCCTCCCGCGCCCAGCTCGACGGCCCACTCACCGTCGAGGGTGATGCCGACGCGGTCCTTCCCGTAGTGGCTGTGACGGTAGGACTGTACCGCGGTGGCCCCCGGGTGGCAGGCCGGATCGACCTCCGGGCCGCCCGCGCCATAGTAGTTGAAGATGTACGAAGACGTGCACCCCGGCGTCGGTCCGACGGCGACGCCATTGCCGTCCACGAAGCGGATGACCCCTCGCTGGGAGCCGCCCTGCACCGGCGGGCGGCCCGCCAGCTCCGACTCCGGTCCTTCTCCGTCGTCGACCAAGTCAACGATGTACGGGGGCAACCAGTCGCCACGGCCCCGGTTGCGATGGTAGTATGCGCCGGCGCTCACGGAGCTGAGTTCGTTGTACGACCAGTCGGCCTTGAGGTAGGCAAGCGTGTTGGTGCGCCGGGTCTGCCAACCGGGCCGGTAGAATTGGTTCAGGTACGGCACGCCGGGCCAGTCGCCGACCAGTCGGTCCCAGCGCGGATTCGCCCTGAAATCGGCCTCGCTGTAGATGCGCTGGTAGGTATCCTCGTGGATGTCGTCGACCGAGAGGTAGCCCGTCAGATCGACGGGTCCGTGCGACGACACGACCTTCGCGGCGACGTGCTCCCTCTCATTCCGTGCAGAGCCCTGTACCCAGTCGGTCGCCTCCTGCCGTACCGCAGAGACCCAGGCCCGCGTCCTGCCGTCGAAAAACGATCCCGTCTCGACCCGGGCGGCAAACCGCTGGCCTTCGTTCTCACCGATCGAGACCGACGCGGTATAGCTCCGCTCCACCGCCGGCGCGTCCGTCAGGAAATTGAAGGTGCCGCCCAGCGCCTCGACCGACCGGGATGCGATGTCGGCCGTTCCCTGCGATACCTCGACACCGCCGAGGTTCATCGGGTCGATGAGCCGGTTCGCCTTCGCGCCGCTCCAGTAATCCGACGTGCCGTTCGGAAAGCCGTCGATGGTGGTGCCGACTTGCGCGTCGTTGATGGTCACCTGGAATCCGCGCATGACGACGTTGCTCGACCAGTCGTCGAAGCCGTACGCGTCCCCCTCCTGGACGGATACGCCGGGGAGATTGTCCACGACGGCCGTCACGCCGGTGATGCTCGACTGTTGTCTCATCATCGGATCCGCGACGAAATTGATCGCGAAGACCCGGGGCTCCTCGGGGACAATTACGATTGGATCGAGCCGCCAGACGACGCCCAGGACGATCCGTATTGTCTCGACTGCGCCTGCCTCGAGAGAGACCGCGTACTCGGCGGGCGCGAAACCCACGAGCGTGGCTGTAACGACATAGTCGCCTGCGGCAAGGTCGGCGAAGCTGAAGGCGCCTTCGGGGTCGGTAACCACCGTCTGGCGCACGCCGGAACCCGTCACCGTCACTGAGACACCGGGCACGAGAACGTCGTTCTGGTCCACGACCCCGCCAAGAATCCTTCCGGTTGTCTGTGCGGTCGCTGCTGCCGAGGCCAAGAGCGACAGAAGAAGGGCGGGGATGGCGAGTCGGACAATGTTGCGAGCGTGCTTCATCGAACTCCCTTTGCCAGAGTTGCATACTGGCATCATAGCTTGCGACCGCCGTTGGGGCACGGCGGACTACATCATCAAGGCGCCCCATCCGCCAGCAACGCATCGATCTTCAGCCCTCCGGCAATCCACCCGTCCCACACACCGTGAACTCCCGCCCGCCCTTGCGGATCCCGTAGGGCTCCTTCGCAACCGGCACCACAACGTAGTCCCGACCCACCGGATACCGTCGCCGGAACGCTTTCACCGGCGCCGCGCCCACTGCATCCGGGTCGATTTTGCACTCGAACGTGTCCACGCGGCCTTCTCCCCGGCGCACCACGAAGTCCACCTCCCGCCCCGCCTTGTCACGCCAGTAGAAGATGTCGTCGTCCAGATGACGGAACCTGAGCGAGTCGAGCACCAGGTGCTCCCAAAGCACCCCGCGGTCGTCCTCCCTGATTTGGTTCCATCCCTTCTCGAAAGTGACGAAGCCCGTGTCGAATGCGTAGCACTTGGGCCGGCTGACGATTTCGCCGCCGCCGCCGCCCCGGAACGGCCTCACCAGATGGATGGCGTGCGCAATCTGCAGAGCCTCGACATACGACTTGACCGTGGGACGGCTCAGTTCCGTCAGTCGTGACAGACGGCTGTAGTCGATCTGGCCGCCGCTCCATCTCAACAGGAGGCGGAAGAGCGCAAGGAAGCCCTGGCGATTGCGCACCTTGAACAGCTCGAGGATGTCCCGCGCGTAGAAGCTGTCGATCCACTCCGCGAAGGTGTGGGCAGACTTCGTTTCCGCCAGCAGCGCCTCGGGGAGTCCGCCGTGCAGCAGCCGATGGTCGAAGTCCGGAACTCCGAAGGGCTCGCCACACTCCTCCCACAGCACCGGGCAGAGGTGGATCGCCCGCTTTCGTCCGGTCAGGGAGTCGCGGAACTTGCCGGTTGCGGCCAGCGTCGACGAGCCGGTGGCCAGGATGTTGAGGTGAGGATACTCGTCGGCCGCAATCTTGAGCGTCAGGCTGGGATCGGCGAGACGGTGCACTTCGTCGAGTGCCACCAGGGTGCCCCGCCTCTGACTGCTGAGGAAGAGCTCCGGATCGGCAAGGGCGCGTGCGGTCGACGGCAGGTCGCAGTTGAGGTAGACCGCGTCGGGCAGCATCCGGGCCAGGGTGGTCTTCCCCACCCTCCGAACACCGGAAAGCCAGACGACGGGCCGCACGCACCAGGCCAGTTGGATCCTCTGTAGCCACAAATCACGCCAAATCATAGACGTATTTTACATCTGGTCGTCGAGAACGGCAATTGTGATTGCGGATGAAGTCAAAAGCGGCGAGACTAGAACCGCTGCAGGGGCAGGCTCAGGAACCCCCCGTCCGGATCCGGTACCGCACCACCCGCTCCACCCCCTGCTCGTCAACGGTCACCGCCCACACATGGTCGGCGCCAAAGACCGGCACCGGAAAGCTGGTGAACTCGTCCGGCGCGACCACGACGCCCAGGTAGTTCCCGTCCGGCTCGAAGACATCGTACCGGGTGTCTTCCTCCCAGGTCACGGCGAACGACGTGGGGTCGTCGGGGTCGTGGTCCGCGTTGTCCACCGGGCGTCCCTCGGTCGACAGCCGCACCCAGATGCGCCCGTCCCGGC
>JAPOOQ010000428.1 GCA_026713345.1 Gemmatimonadota bacterium
CAGCTTCACGAAGGATTTCCCGAAGCCCGACGAGGAGCAGGCCCGGGACATCATTCTGCGAAATGTCGAGGAACTCACCGACGGGAATCGAATCACGACCGTTCTGCAGTTCGACGGTCCCTTCAAGGACCAGATCCGGCAAATCCTGATGCTGGAGGCGTTCGTGAACCGCCCGGACTGGTCGGCTACGGAGCAGGAGATCGTCGAGAGTCTGACCGGCCTGGAGCAGGACGTGCTCGACGCCGCCGCATCGGAGGACAGCCTGCGCTACGAGGATCCCGACCGCATCGAAGTCCTGAAGGACGTGCTCAAGGCGGCGCTGGCCGACAAGCTGATCACGTTCCGCGAGTTGAACCTGCTGCGTACTCTCCGCGACAGCCTTGGACTGTCGGATGCCGTCTTCCGCATCGTGCTCGCCCAGCTCGAACACTTCCCACAGCGAGGGAACGTCCTGCATACGCCGAGCGAATGCCGCGACGTGCTGAACAAGCTGCAGTGGGGGGGCATCGTCTTCCACTGCAACAAGGCGGACGGCGCGCCCTACGTGATTCCGGACGAAATGAGGGCTTCCGTGATGGACGCGCTCGGCCTGGAACTCGGGCTGCACGCGTGGGGTCTTCTCCTGGACGCCCTCATGGTCAGCCAGTTGAAGCAGACGCTCATCAAGAAGAAACTCCCCTCTTCGGGCACGAAGTCGGAACTCAAGGGCCGGGTGATCTCCTCCGGCCTGAGTCCCAGCCGCGTGCTTGGCATCCTGTCCACTGAGGAGCTGCGCAAGCTGTGCTCCTCGCTTCCGGGTGTCCCGGTGAGCGGCAGCAAGGCGGTGCGAATCCAACGAATCATCGGCTATTTCGCCAATCTGATCACCAAGGAGGTGTCCGACGAAGCATCGCCGGGCGAGCGATTCTACCAGTACCTGCCGGAACTCGCCCGACGCGACCGCGAGAACCTGCTGGCGAACCAGATCATCAGGAAGGACCTGGATATCGAGCACGGGTTCGAGGCGGCCACCCGGTTCCTCTTCGAATCAAGGCTCGGTCTCAAGCTGATGGAGATGTCCGGCAGCGAGCACCCCGACGGTTGCATCCGGTTCGGCGGGCGTCGGAAGACAGCGGGGGACGTGCTGATGTGGGACAACAAGAGCACGGAGACCGCCTACACGTTTCCTCCGTCGCACCTGAGGCAGTTCAAGCGGTACATTCGCGACTCGAGTGATCCGGTCGCCTGCTTCCTCGTCGTTGTGGACCACGCCGACGACTCCGCGATGGACAGAGTCTGGCAGCTCGCCGCCGACTGCGGTGGTACGAACGTGGCGGTGATCGCGGCTGAGAATTTGGGGTGGGTGGCGGAGGAGTGGTGGGGGCGTGGGGGCGACGGCCGGTTCAATCTTGAGGTGCTGAATATGACGGGGATTCTGAGTCGGCCGCTACTGGAGCAGAGGATGAGGTTGTTTCTGTAGAGGGGCGGCACAGGCTGATCATTCAGCACTCTTACGGCGCCCCTTTGCCGTGATCCCACCCGCCGAATTCGGCGATCTTCTTCCAGTGCGCTTCCTGCGCTTCCTCCTCCTCCGTCTTCCACCCCGCATCGCGGGCCTGCTGATCCAAGCGGGCCTCCTCTTCCGCCGCTTCTCGGCGGGCCTCCCAATCGGCTCGTGCTTCCTCCTCCTCCGCCGCTATTCCGGCGTCCAGGATCGCCTTTGCCTTTCTTGCCGCTGCCGCCACTGGATCTGTAGAGCGAGCCGCGATGGCATCCAGTGACACGAGAGCGAGAGCTAGTGCCAGATCGAGCGGATTGTCGACTTTCACGAGCTCATCGGGAACCGATTTGGAGCTGGAAGACCAGCAATCTCCCGCTTGTCCCGTAGTTAGCGGCTGCTACCGAAGACTGTGGTTGGTGCACGCTCATCAATTCCGTCCTCAACCCATCCGCACCCGCTCGATGAACTCGTCGCCCGTAGCGCACTCGACCAAGGCGTCCGTAACCCTGTCGACATCTTCGGGACCAGGCAGTTCATCGAGCAGCCGGGACAACTTCCCAGCCGTCTCTTCGCCGAATCTCCGAGTGACCTGCCGACGCAGAACGCGCGCCTCACACTTCTGGACCAGCTCGTCCATCCCTTGCTGGAATCTGTCCACCACCTCTGCCATGGTCTTCGCTCCTTCCTTCGTCAGTCGTGCCGGGTAGTCCCTCAACTCTAACATGGTATCCACTGTCTGGACCATCAATCCAGTCAGGCCCGGATCTCCGTGCCTCTCGATCACACGCCACAGGCCCGACAACTGCACCGCCATATCCTCCGGCGAAAGGTTGCGGGCCAGACCGAGGACCAACGCCGTGAGATCGTCGCGCGATCGGTCATTTCCCGTACCCTCTCTCCACGGGACCAGACGATAGCGACCCGGATCGGAGTGCTGGAACAGGTCGGCAACGTTGGCCGGCGCGGTCCAGGGGCCTTCGCCGTGGTAGAGGACGAGGTAGACGAACTCCGGGAGCGGATCGCCCGGCCGGAAGTCCGGTCCGGCTGCGATTCCCTCAAGCGTCAGCGCGGTGTAGGTGGTCGTGCGGAGGGCCATGAGCCGCTCGGCCGTACGCTGGAACTCCATCAGGAACAGGACTCTCTCGCCATCGACGGTGTCGGCGGACCAGATCATGTCCGGGTGGCGCCGCTGCAGCGTCTTCTTGCTGACGAGCCCGGTGGATTCCTCGCGGAGCGTCGAGAAGTCGATCTTCGCGGCCCACTCGGGTGCGTGGCCATAGATCAGGATCTCGACCATGCGGCGGTCGGAGAACACCGACTTGAGGAAGGCGTCGTGCATGGAGTCTCCGGGATGGTGGGGACTCCAAGGTGGGGGAGGGGTGGGGGCGAAGG
>JAPOOQ010000429.1 GCA_026713345.1 Gemmatimonadota bacterium
CGCTTCGAACCGGAGAGGTTCGGAACGGTCAGCGGTCTGACGTCGACCTTCGGGGAACGCGCAACGCTGGACCGTCTCAACTTCGGAGACGCGAGTTTCGGGGTTGTCCCCCGGGGTTTCGGCGATCCGGCACTGTCGGTGCACTGAAGAGGAGCGGCGGAAGCGATGGCCGAACAGGCGTGGACACAGAGCTGGAAGGCTCCGCGGGATCACCCGGCGGAAACGACGGAGGTGCTGTACCTGAAGTATCACGGGTATCGTCGCCGTCAGGCCGCCCGTCTCCTCCACGTCATGCCGCGCGAGGCGGTGCGCGAACTCTACGGCGAAGCCCGCGAGTGGGCGCAGGGGCGCGGCCTTCACGATGTGCAGGATCCCATGGCCACCCTGGTCCACTTCGCGGAGCACCTGCTGCCGCTGCCGCCCTTCGAGGTCTGGCTGGCGGACCGCGAGCAGTATCCGCTCTGCCACATCGAGGATTCCAACCAGGGCCCACACGCAGGGAAGGTGGGGCAGCCGGGTCGGCTGGAAGACCGCCACTTCAACTATGCGGGGCGTTCCTGGGTCGTATCGCTGCACGTCTTTCGCGACAGCGCCGTCTGGCGCGGGTTCCTCCGTTTCCGCCAGCGGGGCGGCACCAGCCGTTATCACACGGCCAACATCTTCCTCGAGGAAACCGCGAGGGAGGTGCAACGGAGGTTCAGGGAGTTCGACCGCGCCACGTTGGGGGCGTTCCTGCGGTCCGTTCTGCCCTGAAATCGGCCGATCGGCGTCCTCCGGGAGGTCGATTCACGAATCACGATTTTTTGGGAAAAATGTGTTTTTGTCACACCCGTCGAACGATTCCCCTCAGGTCCTCCCAACTGCTTATCAGCTTGCCACTTACGTCAGTATCGGAACGGTAACGGACGGACTTCGGTTTCGTGAGGAAACAAGTGGATTACCCAATTCGCCAAATTTGCTAAGTCGTTATCATATAATGACTTAGGTAGCTGGAGCCTTGTTGGCGACCTTCCTTGCATACTGCGCTGGCGGTGCGTACTGTTAGAGTCCGTCCGGGATCGGCATGACAGTTCGCGCTGTGACTGGGGAGTCCATGGCCGGTTCGCTTCCGGGCGGTTTTTTTTCGACGAAATCCTTTTCAGATTATACAGACCAGGGATGAAACCAGGGATGTGGAACACGCGATCGGTGCAGCTGAACGTTCGTCTTCCCAACGATATCGCCTCGGAAGCGGAGGAGGTGCAGCGGTCCGACCCGGATTTCCTCAGCCGGGTGATTCAGTATGGACTCACACGGCGCGCCATCTATCGTCGCCTGAGGGAGGCCGAAGCCCGTGAACGGCGGGTCGTGGATTCCCCGGGTGATTCCGCCTCCAACTACGCCTAGAGTCTCTCTCTCCCGGCCAGTGCTCCGCACTGACGCCGGCTGATCCCGGCTCGCAAGCCGCCCGATCGGCGTCGGATCAAATGTTTCGGCGCCGTATTCGGTCCCCTTGACCACCCGTTGTCAGTTTGGCGACATTCCTGTTGCCGTCGTATTGCACTACAGCCGCCGGTTCCTTATGGAATGTGCTCGGGTGAAGCGCCGCTCCGGCGAATCGCCTGACCGTGGCTGTACAATCGTGGCGGAGGGTGACATGGTGGAGCGAGACGAAGATCCCGTCCTTCGGGCCAAGTACCGAGATTACTGCTCGGCGAAGGTGGCCGATGCCGTGCTGTCGTTGCCACCCACCGAGATATACGAACTCGCCGAGGCCGAAGCGCGCGCCGCCAACCGGCTGGCGCCCGCGTCCTATAACGACGCCATCCGGTTCGCGACCCGCAGGATCCGCGAACGGTTGAACCTGCCGGAATACCAGGACTGGGCCCGGGCCTACCGGGAGGATCCGACCCGCTACGATCCGGAACTGCTCGGGTTGTGGGAGTCGGAGGAAGAGGGCGACTAGCCCCGGTAGTCCTACTTGTACCGGTAGGTGACCCGGCCACGGGTCAGGTCGTACGGCGACATCTCCACCTTCACGCGGTCGCCGGCGAGCACGCGGATGTAGAATTTACGCATCTTGCCGGACAGATACGCCAGGATTTCATGGTCGTTCTCCAGCTTGACCCTGAAGTTTGCGTTGGGGAGGACCTCGGTAACGGTGCCTTCCATTTCAATTGCGTCGTTGGCCAAGATGCCTTCCTCGCTATTCGCTCCGCTCGGGCCTGCTAGAAGGGCAGGTCGTCGTCGGGTTCGGTGATCGGGGGTTGCGGGCGCGAAGGACGCTGGCCCCCATAGCCTGTCGGTCCCTGGCCCGCCTCTTCCGTTGCGCCCCGCCCGGGGCCGCCCGATCCCAGCATGATCATTTCGTTGACGATGATGTCGGTCCAGTACCTCGTGCCGCCCTGTTCGTCCTGGGTCTGGGAGTAGTCGAGCCTTCCCTCGACGTAGAGCCGGTCGCCCTTCTTGACCCACTGCTCCACGACATCGACGAGCCGCCCGAAGAAGGTGAGCCTGTGCCACTGGGTACGGTCCTGCTGCTGTCCGGAACGGTCGGTGAACTGTCGGCTGGTCGCCAGCGACAGCTTGCCGACCCGGGTGCCGGACGCGGTCGTGCGCACATCGGGGTCGCCCCCGACGTTGCCGATCAGCGTGACCTTGTTTAGAGAACGAGACATGGTTCCTCTGGTATGTGTCCTTGATCCGTGCCGCCGGTCACCGAGGTGCCGCCAGCCACAGCGGAAGGTAAGACAGGGGACGCGGGATTGCTACGCCCGGGCCGGAATCTGTCCCATTTGACGGTGGCAAGCGCCCGGAATCGAGACTAGCTTCCGTCCCATGAACGACAACACCTATGTCAGGACCGAAATCCAGGACTCCATCGCCACGGTCACGATCGACCGGCAGGCGAAGCTCAACGCGCTGAACCCCCGGGTCATCGCCGGGATCGATGCCGCCTTTGCCGGGCTGCAGGAGGATCCGGCGGTGCGCGTGGTCATTCTCACCGGTGCGGGCGACAAGGCCTTTGTGGCCGGGGCCGATATCGGGGTGCTCGCCACGATGGGTCCGCGCACCGGTGTCGCTGTCAGCCGCGAGGGTCAGGAAGTTCTGCGGAGGATCGAGCGGTTCCCGAAGCCGGTGGTGGCCGCGGTGGGGGGGTACGCGCTCGGCGGCGGTTGCGAACTCGCGATCGCGTGCCATCTCCGCGTCGCGAGCGAGCGGGCGCGCTTCGGCCTGCCCGAAGTGGGTCTCGGAATCATCCCCGGGTACGGGGGGACGGTGCGGCTGGCCCGCCTGGTCGGCCTGGGACGAGCGGTGGAGATGGTGCTCACCGGCGACATGATCACCGCAGAGCGCGCGGCCGAGATCGGGCTCGCCAACCTGGTGGTCCCGCACGAGGAGCTGATGGAGCGGACGCGGAAGCTGGCCGGGCGGATCGCCCGCAACGCGCCGGTTGCCCTCGAGATGGCGCTAAAGTCGATGTACGAGGGCGTCGAGAGCACCATCGAGCACGCGCTGGAGCTGGAATCCACCCTTTTCGGCCTCCTCGCCTCCACCGACGACATGCGGGAAGGGATGGCGGCCTTCCTGGAGAAGCGCAGGGCGGACTTCAAGGGCGAGTGAAGGGAGGGCGCGGCGGTCTCGTCCGCCCCGCCTGATCACCGTGATTTCCTGTTATATTCAAGGATGCACGGAATACCCCGGCTCCACTCCCGTTCGTGGTCTTGAGGACACTGGAGCTGCGCCACTTCCGCAACCTCGGAGTCCAGGATTTGCACTTCCCCCCGGAGGGGGTGGCGGTCGTCGGCGACAACGCGCAGGGGAAGACGAACCTTCTCGAAGCGATCTACTACCTGGAGAGCTTCCGTTCCTTCCGGGGTGCGGGTGACGTCGAGTTGACGGCCTTTTCGGAAGACGTGTTCCACATCCGGGGATCGGTTGACGGCAGCGAGCCGGCGACGGTGGCGGCGGGCTTCGACAGGAGGACGAGGAGCAAGAAGGTGACGGTGGACGGAAACGACACGATCAGGATTTCGACCGCCCTCGGCAGGTTGGGAGCCGTCGTCTTCTCGCCGTCCGACGCGGACCTGGTCAGCGGCGGGCCCGGCGTGCGTCGCCGCTTCCTCGATATCGTCCTGTCTCTGAACCGGCGCGAGTACCTTGAAGCGCTTCAGGAATACCGCAGGACGCTGGCACAGCGGAACGCCGCGCTGCGGGCCGGGTCGGGCGGCACGGTCCCCAGGGAGTGGGCAAGTCCCTGGGAGGACGGGCTGGTCGAATCCGGCGCCCGGCTCACCCACATGCGCGGCGAGTGGGTATCGACATGGGCCGGGCACTTCGCACGGTACTACGAGGCCATCTCGGGCGGCGACTCCGCCGAGGTCGCGTACCGGCCGAATCTGGGTTTCGACGGGACGCTGGACACCGCGGACGATTCGGCGCCGGCCGCAGCAGGCGTGCTGCGCGAACGGTTCAGAGTCCGCCTGGACGAGTGCTGGCAGAGGGACTCACGGCTCGGCGGCACCAGCGCGGGGCCGCACCGCGACGAACTCCTCGTCACCATTTCCACCGGTGGCAAGGCACTCCCGGCCCGGACGTACGGATCGGGGGGGCAGCGCCGCACGGCCGCGCTCGCGCTTCGGCTTACCGAGGCGGCCACCATCCGGGAGCAGCGCGGGGCGGAGCCGATCCTCCTCGTCGACGACGCCTTCGCCGAACTCGACGCGGGGCGCTCGAGCCGCCTGGCCACGCTGCTTGCCGAGGAGGGGACCGGCCAGGTGATTCTGACCGTCCCCAAGGAGTCGGATGTGCGGCTCCCGGGGCGCAGCCTGCCGTGCTGGCACATCAGCGGCGGAGTGATCGCGGCGTGATGGCGGCGAGAGCGAGGCGGGGGCGCCGCGCGGGCGGAAGGCCCGAGCCCGTCGGGGATGTCCTGGCCGGCTACCTGGACCGGACGGGATTGGGAGAGGCGCTCGGGCGGCTGGGCGCTCTCGACGAATGGACCGGTGCAGTTGGGCCCAGGGTCAGTCGGGTCACGAGACCCGTGGAGGTACGGGGGGACACGCTGGTGGTCGAGGTGGTTTCCAGCGCGTGGCTCGCTGAGCTGTCGATGATGCGCCCCCTGATACTTGAGCAGGTTAACAAGGCCAGAGCCGGACCGGCCATCGGGGATGTCCGGTTTCGCCTGGCGGAGCAATGATCTCAGAGGTACGAGCATGGCGGTGAAGAGCAGAGCAGGCGACTACACGTCGAGACAGATACAGGTCCTCAAGGGGCTGGAGGCAGTCCGCAAGCGGCCGGGGATGTACATCGGATCGACCTCGGCCCGGGGGTTGCACCACCTCGTCTACGAGGTCGTGGACAACAGCATCGACGAGGCGATGGCGGGACACTGCGCCTCGATCAGGGTGGTGATCCGGCCCGGCGACATCATCAGCGTGGACGACGATGGCCGGGGAATCCCCGTGGACATGCACCCGACCGAGGGCGTCCCGGGGGTCGAGCTCGCGATGACCACGCTGCACGCGGGCGGCAAGTTCGACAAGACCTCCTACAAGGTTTCGGGAGGGCTTCACGGGGTCGGCGTGAGCGTGGTGAACGCGCTCTCGGAGTGGCTCGAAGTGGAGGTCAGGCGGGGTGGCAGGCGCTATCACCAGCGCTACGAGCGGGGCATCAGGACCACCGACCTTACGGACCTGGGGGCCGCGAACGATCGGGGCACCCTGGTCACCTTCAAGCCGGACCCGGAGGTATTCACCGAACTCGATTTCAGCTTCGACAGGCTGTCCGCCCGGCTGCGTGAGCTGGCGTTCCTCAACAAGGGACTCGAGATCGTGCTGCGCGACGAGCGCACCGACGAAGAGGTCGAGCACGTCTACCGTTACGACGGGGGGCTGGCCGAATTCGTGACCTGGCTGCGGGGGTCCCGCTCGCCCGTGCACGAGAACGTGATCTACTTCGATACCGCCCGGCCGGAAGCGGAGATCGAGCTGGCCATGCAGTACGACGATGGCTTCTCGGAGAACATCCACACCTTCGTGAACAACATCAACACGCACGAGGGCGGCACCCACCTGACGGGGTTCAGGGCGGCGCTGACGCGCACGATCAACGACTATGCGCGCCGCAACAGGATCTTCAAGAAGGACGAGAACCTCTCGGGCGACGACGTGCGCGAGGGCCTGACCTGCGTGCTGAGCGTCAAGGTCATGGAGCCGCAGTTCGAGGGCCAGACGAAGACCAAGCTGGGCAACTCGGAGGTGCGGGGTGCGGTCGAGACGGCGGTGAACGAGCATCTGTCGGCCTTCCTGGAGGAGAATCCCAGGTCGGCGAAGGCGCTGATCGAGAAGTCGCTGCAGGCGGCGCGGGCACGGATGGCCGCGCGCAAGGCCCGCGATCTGGCCCGCAAGAAGAGCGGACTGGAGGGTGGGGTGCTGCCGGGCAAGCTGGCCGACTGTTCGATCGCAGACCCGGCACTCTCCGAGATCTACCTGGTCGAGGGGGACAGCGCGGGGGGTTCGGCGAAGCAGGGCCGCGACCGCTCCTTCCAGGCGATCCTGCCGCTCAAGGGCAAGATCCTCAACGTCGAGAAGGCGCGGATCGACAAGATCCTCTCCAACGACGAAATCCGGGCCATGGTGACCGCGATCGGGGCGGGGATCCGCGAGGACTTCGACATCGAGAAGGCCCGCTACCACAAGATCATCATCATGACCGACGCCGACGTGGACGGCGCCCACATCCGCACCCTCCTCCTCACCTTCTTCTTCCGCCAGATGCGGGAACTGATCGATCGGGGGTACGTCTACATCGCGCAGCCGCCGCTCTACCGGGTCCACAAGGGGAAGACGGAGCGCTACGTCTACAGCGACGCGGAGCGGGACCAGGAAGTCAGCAGGCTTTCGAACGGCAAGGACGGCAAGGGGATCTCGGTGCAGCGCTACAAGGGTCTGGGCGAGATGAACCCGGACCAGCTGTGGAAGACGACGATGGATCCCGACGCGCGCACGATTCTTCGGGTGACGGTCGAGAGCGCCGCGGAAGCGGACCGCATCTTCTCCAGGCTGATGGGCGACGAGGTGGAGCCGCGTCGCCGTTTCATTGAAGAAAACGCGAGGTACGTACGCAATCTGGATGTTTAGCAGGCCGCGTCCTTCGACCGCGGACCGCAAACAGGCGCTGCTCGCCCGGCCGCTGGAGCACATCGATGTGACGTGCTTCGACGGTCGGGCTGTGGTGGACTCGTACCGCAATGCCGCCTTCCAGGCACGCAACCTCGCAAGGGCGGCCGACATCTTCGCAGAGATGATCGAGGAGCCCCGGTGCGCGGTGATCCTCACCCTCGCCGGATCGCTGGTGTCGGCGGGGCTCAAGGAGGCGCTGATCACTCTGGTCGAGTGCGGCATGGCCGACGTGATCGTGGC
>JAPOOQ010000430.1 GCA_026713345.1 Gemmatimonadota bacterium
CCATCCGCGACGGCGTGAGCCTGACGCCGCGCCGCGAGCTCCGGGCGCTGGCGCTCCCCTCCGAGATCATGCGGCTGCCCAACCTGGAAGGCTATCTCAAGTTCCCCGGCCCCTTCCCGGTCGCCTCGGTCCGCCTCAAATACGTCGCGCGACCGAAGGCGGCGGAGCGGTTCGTTCCGCGTGCGGAGGACGGCGGCGGCGGTGATGCGTCGAAGGCGTCGCTCCCGGCAGCGGGCGGGGATGGCATCGCCATCCCGGACCTGCCGGACGACGCCGGGGTGGGGTTCATGGAGCCGTTGCCGGCGTCGGGAGACGCCGCCCCGCACCAGGGCGAGCTGGAGCTTGTACCGTTGCCAGGAGAGGCCAGCCCGGCGGAGAAGGAGACCGAAGCGGGGAAGGGCGGCAAGCCGACAACGCAGGCCGCCGGGACGCCGGAGAGCGGGGAGCCGGACGCCGATGGCGCAGCGCCCGAGCCGCAAGACGATGCGCTGGACGCCGGTTCGGACCGGGCAACGCCCCCGCGCCCCTCCGGTGGCTGGGGCCGCGGGTCCGACTGGGGCTGACATGCTGTCGATCGGCGCGCTCTCTTCGGCAGCCCAGGGCGCGTCCTATTACGAGCGGGACGGCTACTACGCGAAGGACGATCCCGAGCACCGCCACGCCAGCGCCTGGGCCGGCAAGGGGGCGGACGAGCTCGGGCTGAAGGGACCGGTCGATCCGGACACCTTCCGCGCGGTCCTCGAAGGCCGCGTTCCGGACGGCTCCGACACGCGGCTCGGGCGGCGCGGCAAGGACGGAAGCATCGAGCACCGCCCGGGCCGTGACCTCACCTTCTCCTCGCCGAAGTCCGTCTCCATCGCCGCGCTAGTGGGCGGCGACAGGCGCATCGTCGAGGCCCACGACCGCGCCGTCGCGGCGACGCTGGCCTGGGTCGAGAAGAACGCCGCCGAGACCCGCATGAAGAACCCCGGATCGGGTGAGCTTGTCCCGGCCCCCGAGCCGGGAGGGCAGGTCCCGGAGACCGGCAGGATGGGGCGCGTCGGCGGGCAAAAGATCGTCGCCGCCACCTTCACCCATGACACGTCCCGCAACCTCGATCCGCAGCTCCACACCCATGCCGTGCTCGCCAACATGGTCAAGGGGGAGGACGGCAAGTGGCGCTCGATGGCCAACGAGAGCCTTTATGCGAACCAGAAGCTGATCGGCATGCTCTACCGCAACGAGCTTGCCGCGGGTCTCGGGAAGCTCGGCTACGGCATCGAGAAGACCCATGCCGATGGGCGCTTCGAGATCGGGGGCGTGCCGCGCGCGGCGGTGGCGGCCTTTTCGAGCCGCCGCACGGAGATCGAGGCGGCGATGGCGGAGCGCGGGCTCGGCGCGTCCGCGGACAATCCGCGCATCGCCGAGCGCGCCGCGCTGATGACGCGCGCTGCCAAGCGCGACATCGACCGCGAAGAGCTCAGGGTCGTGTGGCAGCGCCAGGCCGCCGATCTCGGGCTCGACACCGGCGCGCTGGTCGCCAACGCCATCGAACGATCCGGCCCGGCAGAACGGGAAGTGGCGCCCGAACCGGCCTCCGGGGTGGACAGGACGCCGGAGCCAGTTGCGCCCGGGCTGCCGGACATTGGCGACGCCGGCCGGACAGGCACGGCGGCCATGGGCGCGCCGTCGCGGGAACCGGCGGACGCGGGAAACGGTGCGAACGTGCCCGAGCGCGACGTCGCGGCGGATTCTGCGCCGGCATCTCCCGCGGCGGAGGCCGTCGCCTGGGCCATGGCGCATTTCTCGGAGCGAGAGGCGGTGTTCTCCCGCACCGACCTGTTCGCGGCCGCGCTCGCCCACGCCCCCGGCGCCGTGGCGATCGGGGAGGTGGAGCGCGAAGTCGCGGCGCTGGAGAAGGCCGGAACGCTGCACGCTGTCGACCTGCCCGGCGCGGAGGCCTCGCTCACGA
>JAPOOQ010000431.1 GCA_026713345.1 Gemmatimonadota bacterium
CATTGCGGCGGTGTCCCCGGCTCCCGTCCATGTATGGGGCCTTTCGTCGTGTCCGCCGATCTCGCCCCGTTGCCCCGCCGCATATGGGGCCTCTTTCGTGTCCGTGGAGCGGCGGGAACGGTGGGGGGGTGCCTACTCGGCGAAGGTGAACAGGTCGTCGAAGTCGGTCTTGCCGAGCACGCGCAGCAGGCGTTGCCGGACCTCCGGGGAGGGGTGGGCGCTGCCGCTCATGAGCTGGGAGAGGTAGCCCGAGGAGATCCCGACAACGCGCGCCAGTTGGTTCTGGGAGATGTCGCGCTCCTCGAGGAACGCCCACACCGGGTCCGGCTTGAGCCTGACGCGCAGCGGGTTGCGCGTGTGCCTCGCTTCGCCCCGGCTCACGGGGCGCTACCCGTGCCGCGGCAGGGCGGCTCCCACTGTGACGGTATCGATCAAAGACACCAGTGCCCCACAGCTACCAGGTCCGAGGTTTCGGACAGCTGCTCCCAGCTGATCACCCTGCCTGTTGTCCATCTCGTTCTGCTCACAGAAGGCCTGTCGGTGGTACAGCTTGTTGCCGGCGCGCCCGCCAGACCGGCGGGCGCGCCACGCGGCAGCGAGCGTCCGCACCAGCCGGTTGGCGGTGATGCAGGCAGGTCAATCAGTTACAGAGGGCGTGCGTGGGCTCCCTGCTACACAGCTGTTTCAACTGTTGCTCTTGTATGTACTTCTTAGTACTCCGGAGACCATCGAAGTCTGAGCAGATATCCTGACCGCTGGAGGTTTTGTGACCGGTGTAGTGTTTCCTATCTGGACCGCCTACGGCCTCCCCCGTTTCCGGGTCTATTGTTTGCCAGGTTGGGGCCTGACTGCACAAGGTTAATCCATAACCCAGCTTGTCCGCATATGACCCCGGCCCCACCGAGGAGAACCGGCGCTCACAAATCGGCTGCGGGGCAACCGCCACGCTGATCGGGATGCCCCGCCAGCACCGCCAGCACCGCCAGCAGATACATCCGGGCCAAGGGTGCGCCTGGACGCCAAAACGGCTCCGCGGCATGCTCCGACGGAAGCGGCGGGGCTGACAGTGCCACTCTCCTGCACTGACGGAACCGCCGCTGGTTGACACCGACTGGATTGTCTCATGAGCGACGCTGACACGATGGTCGATTCTCGTAGGCGCGATACGCAGCCGGCCTCCTCGGGTGATACGGCTGGGCAAGACAGGCTCAGCGTTCGCCGCTTCCGCCGAGCGATTCTTCGGTTTGCCAAGGAGCATGCGAGGCATTTCCCTTGGCGTCATTCGAACGATCCCTACGAAGTGCTGATCGGTGAGATCCTCCTGCAGCGGACCCGCGCCGAAAACGTAGTCGGCACCTACTCGGAGTTCCTGAAAAAGTGGCCGACGCCGGATCGCCTCGCACGGAGCTCACCGGACGAGATCTCCGCGTGTCTCCGACCGCTCGGACTCACGAAACGGGGACCGATGATCTACCGGCTCGGGCTGGCGCTCGATGACCTCGGACGCACACCGTCAGCGCCCGAGGAACTCCTCCCGCTACCCTGCGTCGGGCCATACACGGCATCTGCGGTCGCCGTGTTCGCGAAGGGCAGGAATCTACCGCTCGTTGACCGTGTCATCGCGCGTGTTCTACGGCGGTACTTCGGCCTCCCTGCAGTCCGCCGCCCAGACGCGGATGCCGAACTGATAGCTTTGGCCAATGAGTTAGTGAAATCCGGCCGTGCTCGCGAGATCTGGTCAGGTGTGCTCGACCTGGCTGCTTCAGTCTGCAAATCGCGCCCCTGCTGCTCCGAGTGCCCGTTGCGCCGCAATTGCCTGAGCGCGACCACCTGAATCAAGCGGCAGGTCTCCGCCTACCGGCTTACACCGGGGACGAATTCGCTAAAGCACCTGGACATTCGGGTACGGTCCCCCGGAAGGCCAAGTGGGGGTGGAGCCGCATTGACTCCGAAGTCCTCCGGTGTGCGAGGACATAAGGACTTGAAGTCACAAGCATCGCACTTTGCGGTTTCCGGGCGCATCGGGAACTCGCCAGCGAGTATGCGGTCAACGGCCCACTCAACGTTGGCGACTGCGGCGTCGACTGCGGCATCGTCGACGGGCACGTCGACGCGCCGATTGTCTCTGAGAAGGTGGACGTGGCCGGTCCTGGCGTTCTCTGCAAGGACTTCTCTTGCCGCTTTTGCGTAGAGCTGCACTTGGAGGGCTAGTTCAGTCCAGTGCAATTGTTCGTTATCCTCGGGGTCGGGCCCACCTTCCATCGTCTTGAAGTCGATCACTGTGGCATCCAGGACGTTCCCGTCCTGATCTTCGCGAAGCAACAGGTCGATGGAACCGGCGATTACCGTCTGCTGGGCTGGAATCTCGAACCTCGCCTCCACCTGCCGCTGTCTACTAAAGTCCTCACTGTACGTAGAGACATAGTTGCCGAGCACCGTGGCAGCCGCGTCACGGGCACGTTCATATCCGCCCGGTCTCTCTTGCGGGTCCGAGCTCGGTGGAATGTGCTTGAGGTGGAAGTTCGTACGAGCGAGCGTGGCGGCTTCGGCAGACGTTGGTGCGCCACCGGGGAAGTGCTGGTGGACTAGGCCCACGGACGAATGCACCGTCATGCCGTACCCAAACATTTCGGTGATGGGGGGGCTGAACCCGTAGACCTTCCGATAGCGGTAATCCGCCGGGCAGCGAAGGTAGTAGCGGATGTCCGAGTAGGTGGTCGGTACGACGCGCTCGTCGACGCGCGGGATCTCCTCGTGCGGTTCCAGCGGTTGTGGGAGGCCCGCGGGATCATCGAGCAACTCGGCATGGCTCAGAGAGGCTGAGAAGTCGGAGGACCGTCTTGCTCTCCGCCCGCCGGGAAGCATCTCGCTGCCGCTGACGTACAAGTAGCGCTCAGCTCGTGTGACGGCCGTGTAGAACAGACGGGCTTCTTCCGCGCGGGAGACTCGGTAGGCTCCTCGGGCGATTGCGGCCTGCAGGAAGGGCGCTGGCAGCCAACCTTGGTATTGACTATTGGCTCGGGGCAGGCGGCCGTTCTCGGCGTCGACCAGGAAGACCACTGGGAACTCGAGACCCTTGGCCTTGTGGATCGTGGACACCGTCACGTCGTCGGGACTCCGGAGAATCTCGTCTCGTCCGGCGCTGTATCCGGCTTCTGCGACGTTCGAAAGGAAGTTCAGGATGGAGCTGAACCTCTCTCGGGAGTCGATACTGAGATAGACGGACTCGACGTCCTGCATGATCCGGCTGAACATTCCGAGATCGAGCATCACATCTGGATCCTGAGTGCCTTGCGCGACCCCGAACGCCTCGAGAAGGTCGTGGACCAGCCGCTGGGGGTAGACTCGCCGGCTTGCCCCGCCAGCGGCTGGCTGATGCACATTGCGGCCCCACTCAGCGAGAACTTCTGCCAGCCTGTCAAAATCCGCGTGCGGGAAGAGTGATACAACACGATCGTGAAAGTGAGCCTGCACCTCGTTTCGGTTCGGCGGCCGGTTGCGCAACAACTCGAACGTGTCCCGTAGGAGGATGACTTCCGGCCGCTCGAACAGCCCACCTCCCGCCTCGAGCGTGAATCGCAGACCTGCTGCCGATAGTGCCTGCGTGAATGCCGAATGGCGCGTCGAGCCGTCGCGCTCCTCGCCGCGCACCGACTGCATGAGTATCGCGAAGTCGCCGGGCGTTAGTCCCCGGTCCCTCGTGGAGCCGTCGGGCTCAGCCTCCCGGTAACGAGTTCCGAGTAGCGACCGAATGCGATCGACGACCCAGTTTGCCTCGTCCGGACGGTCGAGAAACCAAAGGACTCGGAAGTCCCTGGGTGACGGCTCATCGGCTGTCGGATCCTTGGGCATTCGCTGGGGCCCTAGTTGCAGGGCCGCGAGGCCATCTGCTGCCTCGACAATCGCGCGAGTGCTTCTGAAATTGTGGGATAGCGTATGAGACGCACAGTTTGGGTACCGGGCTTGGAAGGTCAGAATGTTCTGAACGTCTGCGCCCCTCCATGCATAAATCGCCTGATCGTCGTCGCCCACGACGAACAGGCTCTCTGATTGCCGGTGAAGTTGGCTGATCAACTCCTCTTGGAGAGGATTGACGTCCTGGTATTCATCGACCATGAGGTGTTTCAGGTGTGCCGTCGCGCGCAGCGCTCCTTCGTCCCCGGAAGCCAGTGCTTCGACGACCAAGCGGATCATCAGTGAGAAGTCCACGAATTGATCGTGGTCGAGGCCGGCACGGAGGTTACGAAGTACAAGCCCCAGAGTAGGGCTCATGCCGTGCAACGCGTCGAGATCACCCAACTCATCGTTCAACGTGGTCCAAGCGTTTGCGACCTCTCTGATCGTTACGAAGTAAGGTATCTGCTTAGCACGTCCTGCGCTCCGCTCCGCGCGGAGGGGCGCGACGTTGAGCTCGCCGTACCGCGACATGAGATAGAGCTTCAACCGATTCTCGTCGAGAACGTCGAACTGCCTGTACCGAGCATCAATCTCGCCGAGTATCGCATGGCAATATCCGTGCATCGTCCCCAGGTACATACGACCCAACAACGTCGGATCGAGTTCGGCCGCCTCAAGCGCGCTCGCTACGCGACGCTTGATCGCTTCAGCGGCTTTCTCGGTGAACGTGAAGGCCACGATGCTGGCTGCAGCCTCCGAAGGATCGTCGGCCTCCGCAACGAGGCGGGCGATGCGGAAGGCCAAGGTACGGGACTTCCCTGAGCCAGCGCAGGCGAGACAGAGGACCTCGGGCGCCGGATCGCTCGCTGCAGCTCGCTGTAACGGCGTGAGGTTCGCCGAGAGCACCTCGTCGATACTGGCCATCGGGTCAGCCCCCGTTCTCGCCGTTCGTCGCTCTGTGAGTCCAAATGTGCTCGCCGAGCCCGCGCGCTTGGTGTGCTATGAATCGTGGCGGCAAAGCATTGCCGATCATCTCCGCGGCAGCGTACTTCCCTCGCCGGAGGGAGATCTGGTAGTCCGGTGGAAACGACTGGAGTAGCGCCGCCTCACGCAGTGTGATGGCGCGGTCTTCGTCTGGATGCAGGAAGCGCCCTTTCGACGGGTTGATGCAACCGCCGGTTATCGTGGGCGCGACATCATCCCACGCCATGCGCCCGTATACATCCCGGAAGCCATCTACTCGTCGGTGGCACTTCAGTTGATTATCGTCACCCAAAGCCGCACGACCTCCTCCGTCCTTGGGGATACTGCGTATCAACTGGAGTATCCGTTCACTACGGACCTCGCGGAGATCGTGTGCGGCATCGCCGCTTGTCCCGGGACTGGGCATGCGCCCGATAGCATGGCGGACGGTGTAGCGTCGGCGGGCTGGCGGCGCGTGTGTGACGGACCCGAGCAAGCTGGCCAGCAAGATAAGCCGTCGGCGCCGCTGGGGCACGCCGAACTCCGCAGCGTTGAGAACCCCCAACGTCATGCAGTAGCCGAGCGCGTCCAAGCACTCTTGAAAGGTCCGGAAGCGCTTGTCCGTGGAGAGCCCTGGCACGTTCTCCATCATCAACGTCTTTGGCCGCAGCGCCCGCAGGAATGGAAGGATCGCGAAGAGAAGGTCATTCCTGTCGTCGGCGACCGCGAGTTGGCGGTTCAATGTCCGAATCGCGGAGAATCCCTGGCAGGGTGGACATGCAGCCAGTAGATCGAGCCTGCCTGGTTCGAGGCTTAGCGCCCCCAGAACTTCTAGGGGGTCGACCTCCGCGATATCCGTGGGCCAAACTCTGGTGCCCCTGTGGTTCAGCGCATACGACTCCACTGCGAGGGCGTCGCGTTCGACCGCGCCAATGACGCGAAATCCGGCGCGTTTCAGGCCGAGCGTCAATCCTCCCAATCCAGAGAAGAGATCGATAGCCAACAGGGCTTCGTCGAAGCGAGGTCGACCGCGTCGGCGACGAATGGCCCGCCCCTCGGTCATGTGGCAGGCACCCCGCGATCCGTCAGATGCGACTCGATTGCCTGCTCCATAAGGTGACCGGTGGCATCCTCCAGTTCACTCGCCTCGATGCGCAGTGAACTTGCGCGCTCGACCCGGTCTGCGACTTCGTCTTCAGCCTCGCCGAGCCTCGGTATAGAAAGGTCAGCAACATCTTCTGGCGCGATCTCGGGGACCGACGAGCCGAACACCGCACTGAGGACCATTGTACAGCCTCACCAAGCAGGCGGTAGAGCGCGTTGGACGAGACGTACGCGGGGCCATTCGGCGGTACCGCCACAAGACTCGGGAAGCTCCGGAGTTAGTGGTGATGGGGCAGCGTCTCTTGGACTGTTGGGCAGACGGTCGAGCAGCTCAGCCTGCAGCCTCACGGCGTGCGCGAGATTCGCATTTGGCGCGTTGGCGGCAGCGGCACTATGAGTGGTCACCGCCGAGGCGGACTACTCCGGCTGGCTTCGTGATCGGGTCTGCGAAGTCGGCCAGCGGTGAGCAGCAAACCCCTCGCCCTTCGCGGGCGGCAGTTGCACTGGCTTGCATCGACGCGCTGGAAGAACCTTCCGCCGTACGGACAAGCACCCTGCGGGCGGTTCGCCCCGTTGCGCGAGAACTGGATTTCCCCGGCCTGCGTTCGTGGATCGTGAGGGGGTTTCCAAGTCTGGTCTTCCGCGTGGAGCGACCGGCGGACATCGATGTCTGGAGGCCTGGGGACGGCGCGGGACATCCCGGCGTGGCTGCGGGAGCCACTCGTGGAATGATCATGTTTGGCGCGCGCGACCGTCCTCAGAACGCGAGCACCACGTAGAACCGGGCGCACCCCTTTTCGCACGAGCGGGTCGTCATGCCCATGTTCGTGCGTCGGCAAGAGAGCGCCTCGGCAAGAAGGGTAGCTGCTGGCTCGCTGCCGGACTCCTGCCGTCTGCGGTTGGATCCGGACTGCGGTCGGCGCTAGCCTTCTTGGAGGTGCGCGCCGCCAGCACGACACCGCTCGTCGGCATGGCGCTGCTCGACGCTCACAGCCTCTACGTTGAAGGCGAGGACGGAGGGCGCGTCGCCACCGTGCCCAGGGTTACAGGCTGAACAACACCTCGAAGGTGGTACTGCCTACCGTCAAGTTAGGCCCACCACTTCTGTCCACGGCGTACCGTCCCGGGAACTGATCTCTGCGGCTCCCGCGTGAACAGCGAGGGTGGGCTGAGGAGCGGGAAGTGGCTTTCCCGCGCCGCTTCTGATACTCGCGCGGTGGTCGAATCGTAGTGCTCGGGGGCGATGGACCCGGGCACGGCCGATGGGCCATCGCGCCGCCTTCAACTGCCTAGCCCCTTCCCTCCAGCAGGCCATTCCGAGCGGTCCAGAGCACCAGCTCCTGCATCGATCGGGCCTCCAGCTTTGCCCGGATGCCGTAGACGGCATTCCGAA
>JAPOOQ010000432.1 GCA_026713345.1 Gemmatimonadota bacterium
CGACATCGACCGCGCCGTCCAGGCCGCCCACGCCGCCTTCCCCGCCTGGCGCCGCACCCCCGTCCCGGAACGCGCCCGCGTCCTCTTCCGCCTCAAGGCGCTCCTCGACGAGCACCACGACGACCTCGCGGCGAGCCTCTCGCGCGAACACGGCAAGAACGTCGCGGAGACGTGGGGCGAGGTGCAGCGCGGGATCGAGAACGTGGAGCACGCGGCCGGGATGCCCACCCTGATGATGGGCGACACCCTGGAAGACATCGCGCGCGGCGTGGACTGCGAGACCGTGCGGCAGCCCGTCGGGGTCTTCGCGGTGATCACGCCGTACAACTTCCCCGTGATGATCCCGCTCTGGTTCTGGCCCTATGCGGTCGCCGCGGGCAACACGGTGGTGCTCAAGCCGAGCGAGCAGGATCCGCTCACGCACCAGCGCGTGGTCGAGCTGGCCGCGCGGGCGGGGCTTCCGCCGGGCGTGCTGAACGTGGTACACGGCCGCAAGGGGGCGGTGGAGGCGCTGATCGACCACCCGGACGTGGCGGGCGTGTCGTTCGTGGGGTCGAGCGCCGTGGCGAAGAGCGTGTATGCGCGCGCGGGGGCGGCGGGGAAGCGGGTGCAGGCACTGGGGGGCGCCAAGAACCACATGATCGTGTTGCCGGACGCCGATCCGGAGATGGTGGCCGACGCGGTGGTCGGGTCCGTGTTCGGGTCCGCGGGGCAGCGCTGCCTGGCGGGGTCGGTGGTGGTGGGGGTGGGGGACGTGTACGAGCCGGTGCGCGACGGGATCCTGGACGGGGCGGCGTCGCTCCGGATCGGGCGGGGCCTCGACGACGGCGTGGACATGGGGCCCGTGATTTCGGGCGCCCACAGGGACCGCGTGAACGGGTTCATCGACGAGGGAGAGCGCGACGGGGCGCGGCTGGTGATGGATGGCCGCCGGTTGCGCGTGCCCGGGTACCCGCGCGGCCATTGGGTCGGCCCCACCGTCTTCGAGGACGTGACGCCGGAGATGCCAATCGGCCGCGAAGAGGTGTTCGGTCCGGTGGCAGGGCTGGCCAGGGCGCCGAGCCTGGAAGCCGCACTCGATCTGCTGGCGAAGAGCCCCTACGGCAACGCCGCATCGATCTTCACCAACTCGGGCCGCGCCGCGCGCGAGTTCCGCTACCGTGCGGGGATCTCCATGATCGGTGTCAACATCGGGGTGGCCGCGCCGATGGCCTTCTTCCCCTTCGGCGGAGCGCGGAACTCGTTCTACGGCGACCTGAAGGCGCAGGGGCGCGACGCGGTGTCGTTCTTTACGGATCAGCGGGTGGTGATTTCGAGGTGGTAGATCGCAGTGGTGCAACCTGCACCATGATGGCGCATGATGCGCCCTTGTCAGCTCACCCGGCACCATCGCAACGGAGGCCTCGCCCGTGACCGCAAACCGTAGAGTTACCTGACATAACCGGCACCCGCCCGCCCTTGCCGTGCGGGCTGGAGACAGATACCCTGCTGGGAAGGGGTGCCCTCCCCGACACGGAATTTGAACGCCACGGGTTCGAGCGGATGACCTGACAGGACGCCGGTCGCTACGAGCCGGGCTACTCTTTGCGGCGATGTGCGACATGGCTCCAATAGGATGGTAGATCGTACCGAGGGTGATCAGCCCGTTTCGGCGCGACCACGGCCGAGCGCCGGGGAATGGGTGCGGCTGCACGAGCGGTTGAACCGGATCGCGCGGAAGTGCGGGAGCCTCCCCAGCGCGGAGGTGCCGGGGTTCATCGCGGCGTGCGCGCCGGAAGCGTGCGGCCTGACCCTCGAAGAACTTGAGCGGGCAGGCTCATTCGATGAGCGGATGGCCGTGTTGGAGGCGTACGCCGCAGAGTTCCTGGCCGCCGCTCTGGTGGAGAAGAGGGAACGGGACGCACCCGAAATGGTGCTGGAGGTGCGCATCAGGTCCAGGTTCCTCGGTTTCCACCCCGGGATTGCCGAACTGCGCCGCACGTTTGTCCGGTACCTCGACCTTCCTTTGCCGATACTGCTCATCGGTGACCGGGGAACCGGCAAGGGCGCGCTGGTTCGGGCAGCTGTCCGCGCGCTCGACGACGGGGAACTCTTCACGGTACCGCTGGCGGGGGTACCCGACTCGCTGGCGGAGTCGGAGTTGTTCGGGCACCGAAAAGGCGCGTTCACGGGCGCGGATCGCGACCGCAGGGGCATTCTGCGGACGGCGAGCCGGAAGGAGAGCATCGTGTACCTGGACGACGTGGCGGAGTGCTCGGCATCGTTGCAGGCCAAGCTGCTGACGGCGCTCGAGGAGGGGGTCGTGCGGCCGGTGGGCTCGGATAGGGATTACTCGATCGGATCTGGTCTCAAGCGGCCCTTCAGGGTGCTGTCGTCCTGCCATCCCGCGTCGCTCGGCAAGCTCCGGGCCGATCTGCGCGACCGGTTGAGCGCGTTGCCTCTTTGGGTGCCGCCGCTCGCTGACCGGGGCGCCGACATTCTGCTGCTGGCCGCCCGGGCTGCCGAGCTGATGTCACGCAGCCTGGGATCCGGTCGAAAGAGGTTCTCGGCGAAGGCGTGGGAGGCGTTGGTCCGTTTCGAGTGGCCGGGCAACGTCCGCCAGTTGTTCAACGTGGTGAGCCGGGCGATGCTGAATTGCCACGACGGGGATGCTGTCATCGGGCACGGGACCGTCAACGCGATGTTTCGCGAGGAGCGATTGCTGTCGCCGACGGACGAGCCCGCGCAGCCCGGGAGCGTTGCCGTGCCCGCCGCACTTGACGAGTGGCCCACGCTGGCTGAGGTCGAGGACCGCTACATCGCCAGGGTGTTGGAGGCGACCGGGGGGCGTGTGACCAGTGCGGCGCGGATTCTCGGGATTCACCGTAGCACGCTTCGGAGGCGGCGGAGGGAGGAGAATGCGTAGAGAGCGCGGACAGGGCCGGGGCGATGCGCCCGCGAGGGTGCCCATGACGCGGTAGTCAGCATTTCGCGCCAGGTGATGTCGCAATATGCATCATTCGCAAGTTGTCGCCGGATCGGCCCGTGGCAATCCCTTGTGACCTGTAACGACTTTTATTGGGTACCAATGGGGTGGGGGGTTTGCGGCGAGCCGCGAGTCCATGGTCCAATTCGCGACCAACCTTGGTGCATTATGCGCCTTGGAATCTGCGCCTTGTGGCTCGCCGAGGGTGGGCGGTGGGGTGGCGGTGCAGGGGATAACTATATGTTCTGTAGTGAGTTCCGTGGTGTTCGGATCACTTCGTATCTGAAACTGGCACGACAATTGCTCCATTGCTTGGGAACCGGTGAAAATGCCGGTGCTGACACCCATCCCGACAGGGGGGAGGAGCCAAGATGATGAACAGGTGCAAGAAGGATTCGACCGTTCGCGAAGACCGGCACGGACGCGGCTTGGGCGTTCGAATCGCAACCCGTCTCACGACCACGGTGTTCGCATGCGCGGCGACGATTACTCTCGCCATCGTCGCTCTCGTGAATGCTGGCCAGGTCGGTGCAGTCACTCGCTGGGCCGGTGACGGCGAGTTCGGGGCTCTGTACCCGACGGCAGTAGCGTACCCAGCCGATCTTGGACCCGAGTCTGCCACTGTGTCACTTGCGGACGGAGTGCTCGATGTTCCCGAGCTATCTCACCCGCTGCTCCCTGAAGGTTGCGATCTCGTAGCTTCGACCACCGGCTTGGGAGAATCGACCTACGCGACACCTCCGCAGGAGGACCACGACTGCCCGCCCGATGTCACGGTACCGAAACGCGATAATTTTGGTTGCATGCTCAATTTCTTTGGCGGCGATTATCGGTGTAGGTACGAAGATACCTGTAAGCTTGAACGTGTGTATAAGCTGTCGGTATCAGTTACAGTTGGACACGTTCAGAGAACCGAAACGGAGGATATGTGTGGCTATGGGAAATGTGGCGATTTCAACGTCGCGGCGGTTCCGGAATAGCATGCGAGCACACGAGATCAGGACCGACCGGGCACAGCGGTTCGACTGGCGCGTCTTCACTCTTCTCCTGAGCCTTGTGCTCGTCGGTGCTCCACGAGCATTGGCTCAGCAGGTCCTCGAGGTCGACTACGATACCGAGCGGGTGGTGATCGACGACCCCTTCTATCGGTCGTTTGCCCTCGATATGCTGGCCATCGACCACGCCAGGGGCATTCTGTACGTGGAAGACCGGGAGGAGCCGGAAGGGGTGATGAGCTTTTCCCTGCTTACCGGAGAAAGGTTGAACGTGGTGCGGTATGCGAAGGGTGGCGGGCCGAACGAGCTTCCGCAGAACAAAGCCGGATTTGCCCTCGCTCCCGGTGGGAATCTGTTCGTTGCCGATCCCTCGAAGGTGCTGGAACTCGATCCGCTTGGCGAGGTGGTGAGCTATTGGCTGCCGCGTGCGCCGACGCGTCTGGGCATCTGCAGCTTCGGAGGAGAGCCGGCAGTTCCCACGGTGGGCGGCGTTGTTCGCCGAAACCCCGATGGCCCCGATCTGGGTATCGGATCCAACGCTCTGGTCGGCGAGTCCGTCAGTGCGAACAGCTTCGAAGAGGGGCGAGCCATAGCCGTCAGAACCTGGAGAGCCCGGGTGGCCTGCAATGAAGAGGCGGCATTCGTCGTGGAGTCGTTTGAGGATGAAGCCGATTCGGTGTACGTGTACTACCTGGACGGAAGGGAGGACGGCCGTCTGGCGATCCCCGCCGTGTCCACGAGGCGGTGGGGGATCAGTTGTGGCCTTACGATTGCAGGTGTGCGCATCCGACGAGGTGGTCGGTGTCCCGAATGGAACGAGATGTTGCGGCCATCCCTGGACGAGAACGGGAACCTCGTGTTGGTCAGCACGAGAGGCCTCCGACTGCCGATGACCGGTGTCATCGTCGATCCAGAGAGCGGATGCCATGCTCTTCTTCGTCACCGTCCGCAGCCGGGGTCGGACGTGGTGGCAACCTACGCCGACAGTGCAGTGGTCTTTCACAAGGAAACCGTTCCCACCGAACGTGGCGTTAGCATAGGTGCCAACGCCGGTCGCGTGACCCTCAATCCCCTTCGCAGGGTCAGCGGTGAACCGTGTGCCGACATGGTGCCGTCGGTCAGCGGCCAGCCGTGAATGAAGCTCACTTGGCAGGCCGTGGATAATCCCCGCGTCGCACCGAGGGCGGCGAGGCGCCGGGCTGGCAAGGCGCGACGAAAGGTGAATAGCACCGCTATTCGCCCGAGGAGCAACGCAGAGCGGCGCTCCAAGATGCCATGATGGTAAAGAAAACATGACATTGTGTAATGTTTTCATGCCACAACACGAACGCGAACGCCGCGACCAGCCCGGATGCATCGCCGGCCGAATGCAGCGGGGACTTATTCCACGGCCTGCTAGAGCCCCGATCGGAGCCCCCGGTCCTCTTGAATTGAACAGGTCCGCCGCGTTGCGCCCGGCTGTTCCTTGCCGGACATTGGTGGCATCATCCGGGCCGGATGATCGCTGAACGTCCGACAAGGAACGAACAACATGGAAGCAATCGCGAGCCTCGGGGCCGAGGTCTTCGCCGAGCAGCAGAGACACATCTTCCAGTGCGTCAAACCCCTCTACGACGAGCCGGTGGCGATCGCGGAGGGCTCCGGCTGCCGGGTGAGGGACTACGATGGCCGCGAATACCTCGACGCCTTCGCCGGCATCCTCACCACCTCGCTGGGCCACTGCCACCCGGCGGTGGTCTCGGCCGTGCAGGAGCAGGCCGCCCGGGTCGGCCACCTGTCGACCCTCTACGTCAACGACCGCCAGGTTGAGGCGGCGCGCGCCCTCGGCACCATCTCGCCCGGCGACCTCTCCCGCACCTTCTTCCTGAACAGCGGCACGGAGGCGATCGAGACCGCCCTCGCGGCGGCGCGGCTCCACACGGGACGCACCGAGATCATCGCGCTGCGGCAGGCGTACCACGGCCGCACCAGCATGGCCTCGGCGATCACCGCGCACGCGGAGTGGCGGGTGCTTCCCGCGACGGTGAGCGGCATCACGCATGCGCTCTCTCCTTACCCGTACCGCGCCCCCTTCGGCGCCGCCTCCGACGAGGAGCTGGTCGAGATCTACGCCCGCGACCTGATCGAGGTCATCGAGACCACCACCAACGGCCGCCCGGCCGCCTTCATCGCCGAGACGATCCAGGGGGTGGGCGGCTACATCGTGCCGCCGCGCGGATACTTCCAGCGTATGGCGGAGATCATCCGTTCCTACGGCGGCCTCTTCATCGCCGACGAGGTGCAGTCGGGGTTCGGGCGCACGGGCGGCAAGTGGTTCGCGGTCGAGCACTGGGACGTGGTGCCCGACATCATGGTCATGGCGAAGGGGATTGCGGGCGGGATGCCCGTCGGCGCGACGATCACCACCGACGAGATCGCGGGGAACTGGCGAGGCAAGACCATCTCGACCTTCGGCGGCAACCCGGTGTGCATGGCGGCGATGGTCGCCACGCTCGACACCATGCGGGCGGAAGACGTCCCGGCCAGGGCACTTGAACGCGGCGCGCAGCTCCGGCGCGGGCTCGAAGCCCTCCAGCGTGCCCACCCCTGGATCGGCGACGTGCGCGGGATGGGCCTCATGCAGGCGCTCGAGCTGGTCGAGGACCCGGCCACGAAAGAGCCCGCGCCCCGCCTGGCCGGCGCGCTCCTCAACGCCGCGAAGGACGAGGGGCTGCTGATCGGGATCGGCGGGCTGTACGGTCACGTGATCCGCATTGGGCCGTCGCTGCTGATCTCGGAGGGCGAGGTCGCGGAGGCGCTGGAGCGGCTGGGCCGGGCGTGCGCCGCGGTCGAGGTGAAGGGGGCCGCGTCATGATCGCCGGACTCCCCCTGGATACCTGGGTGCTGATGGCGGTGTCCGTCGTGCCGGGGATCGTGCTGGTGGTGATGGCGTACCGGGCGCACCGGGGGGACGATGCCTGACGCCGCCGGTCCCAACACCGCCATCATCGCCGTCGTCGTCGTCTACTTTCTGATCCTCGTCGGGATCGGCTGGTGGGCGAGCCGTGAAAGCCGCTCCGTCGCCGGGTTCTACGTCGCCGGCAAGAAGCTCCCGTCGTGGGTGATCGCGTTCTCGTCGAACACCACCGGCGAGAGCGGCTGGCTGCTCCTGGGACTCACCGGGATGGGCTACCTGGTCGGCTTCCACGCGCTCTGGGTCGTCCTCGGCGAAGTCCTCGGCGTCGCGCTGGCGTGGGCCGTCGTCGCGCGCCCCTTCAAGGAATTCACCGACCGCTACGACTCGATCACGGTCCCCGACTACCTCACCGACCGTTTCGCCGACCGGCTCAACATCATCCGCATCGTCAGCGCCGTCATCATCTTCACGATGGTCGGCGCCTACACCGCCGCGCAGCTCACCGCCACCGGCAAGGCCTTCTCGTCCTTCATCGGGACCAGCTACGAAGCCGGCGTCTACATCGGCCTCGCCGTCATCCTCCTCTACACGAGCATCGGCGGCTTCAAGGCGGTCGCCTACAGCGACGTGCTCCAGGGCGTCCTCATGTTCCTCTGCCTGCTGATCCTGCCGATCGTGGGCATCTGGCATGCCGGCGGCTGGGGCGAGATGCTGGCGGGCGTCGGCGAGGCGGACCCCGCGCTGCTGCGCCCGATGGGGGAACACGGCCTTACGGTCACGGGGGTGATGAGCGCGATCAGCTACGTGGGGATCGGGCTGGCGTTCCTGGGGGCGCCGCAGCTGTTGACGCGCTTCATGTCGGCCCGCAACCGGGGGCAGATCTCGCAGGGCGGGGTGCTCGCGGTCGTCTGCATCGTGGTCTTCGACATCGGTGCTGTGCTGACGGGGGTGGCGGGGCGCTACCTCTTCCCCGGGCTCGCCGACCACGAGACGATCCTCCCGGTCATGTCCACCGAGCTCTTCCCGGCGGTGATCGCCGGGGTGATCCTGGTGGTCGTGCTGGCCGCCATCATGTCGACCGTGGATTCGCTCCTGATCCTCGCCTCGTCGTCGATCGTGCGGGACGTCATGCAGAAGATCTTCCGGCCGGACTTCTCCGACCGCACCCTGTCGCTGATCGGCCGGATGCTGACGGTCGTTCTCGGCCTGGCCGGACTCGGAGTCGCCCTCCGAGAACCCCGCATGATCTTCTGGTTCATCCTGTTCGCCTGGTCTGGGCTGGCGTCGGCCTTCACGCCGGTGGTCCTCTGCTCGCTCTTCTGGCGGCGGACCACGCTCGCCGGCGCGGTCAGTGGGATGATCGCCGGCTTCGCGGCCGCGATGCTCTGGGTGCTATTCATCAAGGACCACTTCTACGATCTCTACGAGATGATTCCGGGCTTCGCGGTGGGCTTCGCCGTGACGATCGGGGTCAGCCTCTACACGGAGCCGCCCCCGGACGGCGGCTCGATGGTGGATGATGTGAAACGCGTGGTGGGCGGACCGTTCTCGGCGGGCGAGGGGGAACAGCAACACAGGAGGACACGATGAAGTCACTGACAAGAGGCCAGTTTCTGGGAGCAGCCGCGGGCACGGTAGGCGCCGGATTCCTCACCGGCTGCGAGGGCGGCCCCGGAGTCGTTGTGCGGACCGGCGCAGCGGACGCCACCACCGCCGACCTGATTGCGCACGGCCGCGTCATCCACACGATGGACGATGCCAACCCGACGGCCGAGTCGCTTGCCGTGAAGGACGGCCGCTTCATGGCGCTCGGTTCCCGCGGCGACATCGAAGCGCTCCGCGGCTCGGGGACCCAGGTCTTCGATCACGGGGACGCCGTCATCACCCCCGGCTTCATCGACGCGCACACCCACCCGGCCGGCGCCGGGGTCCGCGAACTCAAGGACGTGAACGTCGACGTGCGCTCGATCGCCGAGATCAAGGAGCGCATGGCCGCGCGCGCCCGCGAGACGCCGCCGGGCGAGTGGATCCGCGGTTTCAAGTACGACGACACCAAGCTGGCCGAGGGCCGGCCGCTGAACCGGCTCGACCTGGACGAGGCGCTGCCCGATCACCCGGCCGTCGTCGGTCACCGGGGCGGCCACACCAGCGTCTACAACTCGCGTGCCTTCGCGCTGGCGGGCGTGACCGCCGAGACTCCCGACCCGCAGGGCGGCAGGTTCTACCGCGAAGACGGCGAACTCACGGGACTGGTCGCGGAACGCGCCAACTACGTCTTCTCGGGCCTGATCCCCAGCACCCACACCGACGACGACCGGCAGGCCGGCGTCAAGCTCATCACCGAACTGATGGCCCGGGCCGGGCTCACCTCCTTCCACGACGCCGGAACCGGGGCGAGCAGCCTGCGCGCCTACAAGGCGGCCTACGACGCCGGCGAATTGTCATGTCGAGTTTACATGATGTTACGTGGACCTTACAACAGCCTCCGCCAGGCCGGCGTCTCCACCGGATTCGGCGACGAATGGCTGCGCGTCGGCGGGGTCAAGTACGGCGCCGACGGCTCCGCGTCCGAGCGCACCATGCGCATGAGCACCCCCTACGTCGGCCGCCCCGACGACTACGGCATCCTCACCATGAGCCAGGAGGACATCCACGAGGCCGTCGAGGTCGCCCACCGCGCCAACTGGCAGGTCGGAATCCACGCCAACGGCGACGTCACCATCGACATGGTCCTGAACGCGTACGAGCGCGTCCAGGAGATGTGGCCGCGGCCCAACCCCAGGCACCGCATTGAGCACTGCTCGCTGGTCAACCCGCAGCTCCTCGAGCGCATCAAGGCGGCCGGCGCCGTCCCCACCCCCTTCTACACCTACGCCCACTACCACGGCAACAAGTGGGTCGAGTACGGCCCCGACAAGATGGAATGGATGTTCGCCCACCGGTCGTTCCTCGACTACGACATCCCGGTCGCCCCCGCGTCCGACTACACCCCCGGCCCCTACGAGCCCCTGATGGCGATCCAGAGCATGGTGACCCGCAAGGACTTCGAGGGCCGCGTCTGGGGGCCGAGCCAGCGCATCACCGTGCCGGAGGCGATGCGGATCTGCACGATGGGCGGCGCCTACGCATCCTTCGAGGAGGACATCAAGGGCTCGGTCACGGTGGGCAAGCTGGCCGACTTCGTGGTGCTGGAGTCCGACCCGCACGACGCGGACCCGGATGCGATCAAGGAGATCCCCGTGCTGAGGACGGTGGCGGGGGGGCGGGTGACCTGGGAGGGGTGAGGAGGGCTGCGCAACCCGTGGCACGAGTCCGGCGTTCATCCGGCCGACGAAGCAAGTGCGACCGCCCGCCGTGCGGCTGACCGACCCGTGTCGGCGAACTGTTTGCCACCCAGGTGCTGCGCGCAGCGATGGAAGGCCGGATCGGATTCAAGAAGGCCTATGACCTGACTGGGCTGGGTGGAGGAACCTTTCAGAGGTATGCGAGACGGCTGGGCGTGGATCTCCCGTGATGGCGTAGCCCCTACGCACGGGTTCATGGCGCCACAGTCGTTACGAACGAACAGAGTGCGCCGGAATCCCGGAACATCCAGTTCGATTGGGTGGGCGACGGCTGAGCAACCCGCGGTATCGCCCCCCTACCGCCTCTCCAGCCTCAGCACCTGCGGATGCTGAACATCGAGTTCGTCGTACCAGACACCCAGCACCGCGTCCATCTCTATGTCCACGATGCGGAATCTGTCGGGCAAAACCACAGTCCCCAGCCACGTGCCGTCGGCCGCAAGGACCAGCCATCGCACCGGATCTTCCGCTTCGCTCTCCCCACGGTATTGTTGCAGCCACACCGCCCCCGACGGATCCACGATCATGTCGCTGTACGCCGGGCGGGTCCCCGACTCCGGGGTCCTATCGGCGGCCTCACGGAGGAGAGACGAGGAGCGCCCGTCGAGATATGCTTCGCGCTCAGCCCGCAGTGCGGATCGGGACAGGGTCAAGGGGTATTCGGGGATCCTGAGGATGCGCACCAGGTCGCCCTCGCGCGTGCGTTCCTCCACCGCCATGACCTCCGCGTTGCCCACGAAGATCCTCCCGGCATGCGAAGCCACCTGCGCCTCCTTGCGAAAAAGGGCCGACACACTCGCCACGTTGCCATTCGGCCGCTGAACCACGTACTCGTCGTAGCCCTCGGTGGCTGCGATGCTGTCAAGGCGCCCACCCTTGACGTCAAAGCGCCAGAGCACGGTCGGGTTGCGAATCGCCCCGACCGCATCCCGGGTCCAGAACGGGGAGACGTACTGCACGGCCATGGAGCCATCGCCGAGGTCATGGATCGAGCTGGCGTTGGAAAGCAGGCTGAAGGTCCTGGCCAGCGCCAAGTCCGGGCCGAATACCGATACGCGGCCGTCCCAGTCCAGGACCCACACGGTGTCGCCGCCGGCGCCAATCATCTGCTCGATCCCTCCGCTGAATTCGCCCGGACCCTCACCGTTCCGGCCAGTGGCTTTTACGAAACTGCCTTCGGGGGAGTAGAGGCGGATCTGCAGCCAGTTGGCGTCCGCTACCACCAGCGATCCGTCCGCAAGGCGCACCATTCCCCCCACATGGCCGAACTCGTGGTTCGGACCGCGTCCGCTTGCAGTGAGATCCAACAGCGGCGCCGGGTCAATCCGCCACAGACTGGAATCGCCCCACAGCGGGCGCAGAGCCTCCACGATCTGCACCCCGGCGCTGTCCTCGCGCTGAAGCAGCGACGGGTCTTTGACTTGGGCGTGACAGCCCGGAGGGTCGGTCAGGGCAAGGGCGACACTGGCAGCCAGGAGCATTCCGATGGTCTTGTTCATGTTCTCTCGTCTCCATTTTGTGGTAACAGTCTTCCGGTGGTGTCCCAGGGGGGCGGCCAGTCCATCACTTCTCCAGCCGGTGCACGCGCACGTACTCCACGTCCTGCTCGTCCATCCACACGCCGAGCACGTAGTCTTCGCCGATTTCGCCGTCTTCCAGGCTCAGCCCGGGGGGAGTGGCCACGTTGCCCAGCCAAGTCCCGTCCGGCGCGTATACCTCGTAGGGGAGCGACTCGGCGCGGGGAAGCGAATAGGGGCGCACCCAGAGGTTGCCCGCCGCGTCCAGATGGATCGCGCTGAGGACGGGAAGGGTCGGAGCCATGGGCAGATCGCGCCAAATCGGCCTGCGTGCCTCCGCCGCCTCCTCGGACATTCCGCCCCACACCTGGTTTCGCCAGACCATCCAGTCCAGGAAGGCCTCCACGTGCTCTTCGGTGACGGGCACGATCGGCTTGTCGCTCCGGAGAATCCGTGAAGTGGAGCCGTCGTCCAGCGAGATCGACCGGATCGAGAACGCCTCGGTGTCCACGAGGGCGAGGGTGCCCGTCTGGACCGTGAACAGCGGACGCTTGCCGTATTGGTAGCCGGTGTTGGCCCATCCACCGCCCGGATAGCGGGTGATCTCCTGTTCGCCGCCCGGGACATCGATCAGGCGCGCCACAGCACCGTCGTCCAGAGAGACCGTGGCGAGCCGATACCCCGGCCACCGCACCACCCCTTCCGGCATCTCACCCCGGTAGTCGGCGAAGGACATGACCAGATTGCGTCTCCAGATGCCCTGAACCCCCGTCGGCAAAAAGTCGGCCCACGGAGCCTCCACGCGCATCGTCCGCCCGACCAACCCGTCTGGCCCGAAGATCTGGATGCGGCGCAGGGGGCCGTCCCAGGTCACGATGGAATCACTAGCGAGCGCGCCCACCCAGTTGAGGCGTCGGTGTTCGCCGGGCCCTTCCCCCTGCCCCGACACTTCCCACATGAAGACCCCTTCCCGGTCGTAACGGCGCAGCACGCCGCTTGTCCAGTCCCCGAGCACGATGTCGCCTTTGCCGAGGCGCACCGTGCGCGCGACACCCCCGAGTACGTACTCGCTCGGGCCGTCGACGGAGCCGATCTGGACCACGGGTTCCTCCACGATCGTCCACTCGTCGCCGGGATCCCAAACGGGCGCGAGCGCCGTGGTGATCGGGATGCCGGCGGAATCGACCCGCAGCGTGGCGGCGGGATCGGCGGCGGAGTCGCAGGCCGCGAGTGCGAGGGGGAGACCGCAAAGCAGCCAGGTGGGGATCCTTCTCTTCCGGTTCGTGTTGAAGCGCGTCATCGCCGGTACCTCCTCTGGTCGTCTGGTCGCGCCGGTTGCGATGTTCTGGACGCGGAACCTGTCGGCCGCCTCGAGGGTCGAAGCGGCTGGGAGGCACAAGTGTACAGCGCGAACGTTGAAAAATCAACGGTACGGTGAAAAATCACCGATGCGCAGACGGAAGAGTCCGGGCGGAACTACTACACGAAAGCGGCAGAGGCGCGGTGCATCACATGGCCCGAGCCGACTGCCGAGGCGCAGGCACCAGACCCAGCCAGGAGATCCAAGCTACGAGACCCCGCTATCGGCGAGCCTGTCCGACTACCGTCCTTCCCCGGACGCCTGGTCGATCAGCTTCTTCATGCGGACGCGCTCGTCGGGGGTTAGCTGGGTGTCCTCCAGCTCGAGCAGGGTGTTGACCGCGCCCTCCACCGAGCCATCGAAGAACGTTCTGAGGACATGCCGCATGACCGAGCGCCGCGCCCGCTGCACCGGCACCGTGGGTGAATAGACGAGGCGAGGCCCGTTGTATTCGGTTGCCAGGTGTCCCTTGTCAACGAGGATCCGCAACACCGAGCGCACGGCCGAGTAGCTGGGCGGGTCGGGGATTCGTCCCCGGATCCGGGCAGCCGTGGCGCTGCCCAACTCATGGACGATGTCCATCACTTCACGCTCTCGCTTGCTGAAGTGCGGCATGTCGGTCATTGGCGTGCACCATAGTGATCCGGCCATCGATGCCGGCTGAGGGTCAGTTCGTCGGCACTGTCCTTCGTGACGACGTACAGGGACGAGGAGCCCGCGCCGACGATGGTCTGGTTCTCCGGCAGGCGAATCGTTCCCCGCAGCGAGCCGGTTCGATCGATCACGTCGTAGCGCCTCCCCGGCGCGTCGGCCATCAGTGTCCGCTGGATCAGCAACATGCCGTTCGGGGCCGGTTGAACCGCGATGCCTCCTGGGGTCGTCCTATTGTGCCACTGCATTACAAAAGGTGGAATGTGGTCCGGCGAAGGCAGGTTCACGGACTTGGCCAAGCCGGGCCCATCGCAAGCGTCAGGGTTTCTGTCTCCGGTCGCCGCGACGCACTTTTGCCAGTCGGTAACCGGCACACGGTCGAACGGCAGCGGGACGCCCCTCACCCATGCGCCGTCCGGCCGACGCCAGTCCACGCGGTAGGGGTCGGGATGCGCGACCGCGACCCAGCCGTCCCGGAAGAGCCAAGCCTGTCCTTCGGTGGCCAGCGGGCTGGTGTAGTAGCGGTGGCCGTATTGCACCGGTCGCGACCCGCCGAATCGCCCCTGGCCCCCGACCTCGGCGATTGTCTCCTCGCTCCCCGGCTCCCAGTCCAGCACGTTGCCGGTTGTGAGGAGGATCCGCGACGAGTCCGCCTCCACCCGAGACATGACCAGCCTGTTCTCTGGATAGCTGAACCCCTCGACCCCGAGGACGCGGCCGAAGCGATCGGCACCCCAAGGGGGCTCTGAAAGTCGGGCGATCAGCCGGGTTGCCGCGCCCAAAGTCTCGGGATGGCTGTCACCCACCACGAGGAACGCCCGATGCGTATTCTGATCTGTGAAGAGTGTGGAATCCCGACCGAGAGGATAGAGGAATCCCGGATACAGGAACTCGCCGGGCCCGAAGCCGATGCGGCCCAGGCTACGCACCTCGTCGGTGCGAAGGTCCGCTACATAGAGATATCGTTCGCGCTCGCCAATGTCGGACAACAGCACCCTGCCGTCGGAGAGTTCTCTCACGCTCTGGATTTTGCCGAACTTCTTCCCATCCAGCGTCTGTTCCGCCGGAGCCAGGCCCACGATCGGGTTGTCCTGCAGAGCGTTGCGGACCGGGCGGATGACGGCCGCGGAGACCCCCACACCGCCGATCGCAGTGAGCAGGACTGCGGTAGCGGTGGCGCTGCGGCGCGGCCGCCGCGGGTTGAGGACGGACACGATCCGCCGCTCCAACTGGGAGCGTGAGTGCCGTACCAGTGGCAACGACAGCACGGATGGAGCGGGACTCATGGCTGTTGACACGGAAAGCAGGTGTCCGGCGTATTCGGACGCGCGGGCTCCGCAAGCGAGCACCTCTTCGTCGCAGGCCTCTTCCCGGGCGGATGCAGCGAGCCGTGAAGCCAGCCAGGCGAGCGGGTGGAACCAGTATACCGCGAGCGCGGCCCGGATCAGCAGCTGCCGGAGGGTGTCGCGGCGCCGCACGTGAATGATCTCATGCATGAGCACGGCCCGTCGTCGCCCAAGGGACCAGTTGACTGCGGATGTCGGGAGCAGGACGGCTGGCCTCCACAACCCGCCGGTCATCGGAGTGTTGGCCCGCCGGGTGAGGTAGAGCCTGACCTCGCCGCGGAGGCCGACCCGCTCCCGGACCTCATCGACCTGCCGAAGCCAGACCGGGTCGCGGACCGGATGCGCCAGGCGAACCAGTCTCCTGAAACGAGCCCTGCCGACCGCGAGCGTGACCAGCGAGACGGCGCATCCAACGCCCCAGAGGAAAAGAGGGAAAGGAATCACTTGCCTTGAAGAGGGAGCCTCCGAAGGAAGGGTCGCCGGCCTGGCGCCGAGCGACGGGGGGTTCGGCGCGGGCAAAGAGATAGACCCGGTTGAGGCGCCGGAAGCCGGAGCAACAATGGCTGGCGGCTCAACGAGCAAGCTGCGGTCGGCGGCGGGCAGAAGCGAAACCTCCCAGGCAGGTGAGAAGAGCTTCAGCGCAGGCAGCGCAACCAGGAGGGCGAACGTCGTCGTCCACAACAGGTGACGGACCCCTGCAGGCCGGCGTCGCGCCAGCCACGCCAGAACCAGCGCGACCGATAACAGGACCGTAGCCCTGGCGGCGATCTCAAGCAGGCTATCGGATCCGGGCATCATGGGCATGCTGGTTTACCGTCCTTCCTGTGACGACCGGTCATCTCGCGCCGGGGAGATCGGGCCACGGGTGCCGGCTCAGCGTCAGCAAGTCGACGTCGTCCTTCGTCACGACGTACAAGGATGCGGAACTCGAGCCGATGATAGTCCGGTTTTCCGGCATGACAATGGTGCCCCTCAGCGAGCCTGTCCGGTCCACCACATCGTAGCGCCTCCCGGGAGCGTCGGCCATCAGCGTCCGCTGAATCAGCAGCACCCCGTTGGGCCCGGGCTGAAGCGCAATGCCCCCCGGGTTCGTCCGGTTCCGCCTCGCCATCACGAAGGGAGGTAGGTAATCCGGCCAGGGCACGGCATCAATGGTGCGACTTTCGTCACAAGCGCCGGGATTCCTGTCTCCGGTCCATGCGAAGCACCGGTCACGCGGGGTCACCGGCACGGGGTCGAACGGCAGCGGATCGCCTCGCACCCACTCGCCGTCCGGCCTGCGCCAGTCGACCCGGTAGGGTTCAGGGTGCGCCACCGCGATCCAGCCGTCCCGGAAGAGCCATGCCTGGCCCTCTGTAGCCAGAGCGCTGGTGTAGTAGCGGCGCCCTCCGAACCGTGTCCGGCCCCAACCGCCCAGCCGCCCCTGTCCTCCGACCTCGGCGATTGTCTCGTGCCTTCCCGGCTCCCAACCGAATACGCTGCCGGTGGTGAAAAGAATCCTGAGCGAGTCGGCCTCGACGCGGGACAAGGCCAGCCTGTCCCCTGAATAACCGAACCCCTCAACCCCGAGGACCCGGCCAGAGCGATCGATCCCCCAGGGGGGCTCGGTGCTGAGACGACCAATAAGCTGGGTGGCTGCACTCAAGTTCTCCGGGTGGCCGTCACCCACCACCAGGAACGCACGGTGCGTAGTCTGATCGGTCAAGAGGGTGGAATCGGCGCCGATCGGGTAGAGGAAGCCCGGATACCGGAACTCGCCGGGGCCATCTCCGATGCTGCCCAGGCTGCGAATGTCCCCGGACCGAAAGTCCGCAACGTAGAGAGATTTCTCGAGCTCGTCGGACACCAGGATCCTGCCGTCGGACAGTTCGGTCACGCCCCGGATCCGCGAGAATTCCTTCCCATGCAGCGTCTGGTCGGCCGGAGGAAGTTCCACGGTCGTATGGTCCCGGGTGTCATCCGGGGGCGCGCACGAAACTGTCCACCCGAGGCAGAACAACAGGCGGATCGACAATCCGGGCGTCTTGCGTTGCGTGCGCATCGGGGGCTCCTCTCCTCCGGCGACCAGTTGAATCACCCCACCACAGTAACACGTGTGTGCCGATATTTCAACACCTTGCCGAAAATTCGGCACCCGGGGATGCGGTCGCGTGCGACCCGGCCGCTCGTCCCGGGTCCTTCCTCGCGCGCTATCTTTTGGGGACGCAGCAATGCAGATCCGCCCCGATCCCAACAGCCATGCCACCCAAGCCGAAGCCTTCGTCGATTTCACCCGCGGACCCCGCTCGCGACTCCGCCCTCCTCTTCTTCCCCACCCCCGCCCACCTCCGCGCCTGGCTGACCGAACACCACGACAAGCGCGACCAACTGTGGGTCGGGTACTACAAGAAGGCGACCGGCCTGCCGAGCATCACCTGGCCGGAGTCGGTGGACGAAGCGCTCTGCTTCGGCTGGATTGACGGCATCCGCAAGTCCATTGACGAAAAGAGGTACAAAATCCGCTTCACGCCGCGCCGCGCGGAGAGTCACTGGAGCGCCCGCAACCTCGGCCGCATGAAGCACCTGATCGCCGAGGGGCTGGTCACGGAGCCGGGGATGTCCGCCTACCGCAACCGCAATCCCGCCAGGCAAGAGCAGGCGGCCCACGAGCAGAAGAACATCGTGCTGCCGCCCGAGTACGAACGGCAGCTACAGGCGGATGCCGGGGCCTGGGACTACTTTCAGCGCGCGCGCCCCTCGTACCGGAAGCAGGTGACCTGGTGGGTGATCAGCGCGAAGCGCGAGGAGACGCGGCTGCGCCGCCTGGGGATCCTGATCGCATCCTCCGCAAAGGGGGAGGTAATCCCGCCGATGCGGTGGGCGGAGAGGAAGAAGTGACCAATATTGATATACATTACTATATTTTCACAAACGAAAAATATACTATCATATATTACTGATATATTATCATATATCGACAGTCCCCCGAGATTGAGGAATTTTACCCCATGTTCGGACTCGACTTCATTAACCTTCCGCTAGCGGGCACGCCCTTCGGAACCGCGCTCGAGGTGTCCCTCGTCATCGCGTTCGTGGCGTGGCTGCTGTCCGTAGTCACCCGCGAGAGCTCCTGGATCGATCGGCTCTGGTCGATCTGTCCACCGGTCTTCTGTCTGATCGTCGCGTTCGCGGTGGACTTCCAGGTGGCACGGGTCAACGTCATGACGCTGCTCGTCGTCCTGTGGGGCGTGCGCCTGACCTTCAATTTTGCCCGCAAGGGTGGCTACCAGCCGGGCGGCGAGGACTATCGCTGGGCGCACGTGCGCGAAAAGGCGGGTCCGGTGGGATTCCAGGTGCTCAACATCACCTTCGTGCACCCCGGACAGATGGTCCTCCTATGGCTGTTCGCCTCCCCGATTCACCGGGCGTGGGCGTTCGGCGATGTGCCGCTCCACGGGCTCGACTTCGTGGCCGCCGGGCTCTTCTTCCTGCTACTGGTGGGTGAGACCGTCGCCGACCGCCAGCAGTGGAACTTCCACCAGGAGAAGAAGCGGCGCATCGCGGCCGGCGAGGAGGTTGAACAGCCGTTTCTCACCACCGGGCTCTTCCGCTACAGCCGGCACCCGAACTACTTCTGTGAAATCGCGATGTGGTGCGTCTTCTACCTGTTCGCGGTTGCCGCGTCCGGCGAGTGGCTCCACTGGACCGGGCTGGGCTGCATCGGGTTGATCCTGCTCTTCATCCCGTCCCTGCGCATGACCGAGCAACTGTCCGTCGCCAAGTACCCCGGATACCGGGACTACCAGGCGACGACTTCGGCGTTGATTCCGCTGCCGCCGAGGGGGGGCTGAAGGACTTCGTTTCCCCCGTGCAGTCGTCATTCGCCGAGCCGCTCATACTCCGGTTGGGTGTAGTTAACGACCCGTTCGACCAGGGTTTCAAGCCCCTCGCTGCGTTTCATACCGGCAAGCATCGGCATGAACCCGAGCTTGAGCAACAGGGCGGTTCCCCAACCAAGCAGAGCGCCAAACAGGAGAGCTCCGCCAGGCCCCAGGAATCCGCCATCGATCGACAGGGCGATGAAAACACCCGCTGCGACGCCGCCGATGCCAGACCCGAGTAAATCGGCCAGGTAGTCTTTGACCCAGATTTCGGTCTTTCCAGCTCCGGAGGCAATGCATATCCAGGTTCGCCTGTTCGCGGAAAGCCATTGCAGGGCCTTGCAAGGGCCTGCGAAGCCACCTGCTGATCCGGACATGACCGTGACGGTCCCCCGGCCCAGGAAGCGTTCGATTTCGACGGTCAATGATTTCCAGTCCTCGTCGCCGATTTCGCCCTGGATCGACCGATGCGGACTCTGTCGCCCGAAGATGGCGAAACGTGGCTTGGCCCCCGGGTTGCTCGACAGCGCCGCCGCTCGCCGAATGTAGCGCGTCCGGATGCCCACCTCCGCTGCTGCTTCCTCGAGTTCGGCGAGCGTTACACCCTCCTCGGAGTGCTCAGGCTCGCCAGCTTGCTGGAGCCGGGTAGCGCGCTCGAGAAGTTGCCTTACCTCGTCGTCGCCATAGCGGCGCGGTGAAGCCGGGTTCCTGGTGGACATGCACACTCCGCAGGTGACACTGGCCCGGCACGTGGCCAGATCGCCAACCGGGCCGGGTCAGTGGGACGAAGAACCATACTCTCTGCCTACACGGGCTGTCCACCTGGGCAAAACCAGCTCCACCGCCGCTCCACCCCGCCTGGCCGCTAGTACTTGATCATCGAGAAGATGATCGCGGGCACCAGCGGCTCGCCCTCCGGCTGAATCGCCTCGATGCAGATGTTCGCCTCGGGATTGCTGGCAGACATCATGACCTCCACGACATCACCCGCTTCCAGCGGCACGATACCCTGCGATATGATGACGTCCTTGGCCATGCTGTCCTCGTCCTGGCAGAGCTGGACGTTGGAGTTGGCGACGTCCTCTCCGTTGACGCGGAGCCACAGATCGAAGCAGCCGTAGGGCCCGCCGCCTTCCCGGCCGACCTGGGGAGCCGCGACGATCAAATACGCTCCGGCTTCGGACACCGTCATCCGGTTGGCCTCCAGGGCAACCCCGCTGGCGGCGTCCGTCATGTCCATCGCGACCAACTCGGGCGCCGTCCCCGGGCACTGCGTAACCGACGAGGACGCTTGCAGGTAGTGGTCCGTCTCCATGGCTGGATTGAGGCTCTCCATGGCCTGATCGCCGTTCGCAGCGGCCTGGTTGCAGGCCATCGTTCCGGCGACCGCCACAAGCGCGAGCATTGTGAAGATGGACTTGTTCATCGTTCTGGTACCTCCTTCGGTGAGGACTGCCTGGACCCACCCGGCAAACGCGGAGTGGGATTTACCCCCGATGGTGTCAATAAGCGACATAGTACGAAGGGGGCGGCGATCTTCGCAACCAGGCGGTTGGGCGGCTGGAAGAATGCACCGTACTTTCCACTGGCCATTCGACTCATCATCCTTCAAACACCGGAGACGTGCGAACGATGCGGGATCAACACCGCCCAATAGCCGTTGTCGCGCTGGGGGTCGCACTTGCGGCCACCGCCCTCGCCCCCGCCACCGCCCAATCCCCTCCGTCGCACGATGCTGGCGCTGCCAACTTCGCTGCTCTGACCGGCACCCCATCCGGCCCGACCACCGCCACCACCCTCACCCTCCCCGGCCTTCGCGCCCCCGTCGAGATCATCCGCGACCGGTGGGGGATCAACCACATCTACGCCGAGACCGAGTACGACCTCTTCTTCGCGCAGGGCTACGCGGCCGCGCGCGACCGCCTCTTCCAGTTCGAGGTGTGGCGCGCCCAGGCCACGGGAACGGTTGCGGAGATGCTGGGCCCGGACGAGCTCGAGCGCGACATCGGCTTCCGCCTCTTCAAGTACCGCGGCGACATGACGGTCGAGATGAATCACTACCATGACCGCGGGTCGCTGATCATTCCCGCGTACGTAGACGGCGTTAACGCCTATATCGCGGAGACCGAAGCCGATCCGTCGCTGCTTCCGATCGAGTTCGAGCTGCTCGGCATCCGCCCGAAACGCTGGACGCCCGAGGTCGTGATTTCGCGCCACCAGGGGTTGCTGGGGAACATCGGCTCGGAGCTGCGCTACGGGCGTGCGGTTGCGGCGGTGGGCGCGGAGGCGGTCAAACGGGTCGCGAACTTCCACCCGGGCGACCCGGACATCACGCTCGACCCCGCAATCGACGGTGCGCTTCTCAACCAGGACATCCTCGGGCTCTACAACGCCTTTCGCGGTTCGGTGCGGTTCCGGCCGGAACACCTGGTACCTCAATACCGGGGGGACGAGGAGGCGTTGGAGCGGTTGGAGATGGCGACGTCGGAGCCCCCCGACTGGCCCGACTACGAGAGCCTCGGCTCCAACAACTGGGTCGTGGGCGGGCGTCTGAGCGAGAGCGGCTACCCCCTCATGGCCAACGACCCGCACCGCGCCCAGTCGGCGCCGTCGCTGCGCTACTGGGTGCACCTGGTGGGCCCGGGGTGGAACGTGATCGGCGGCGGCGAGCCGGAGATCCCGGGGGTGAGCATCGGGCACAACGAGTACGGGGCGTGGGGCCTGACGGTCTTCCGCACCGATGGCGAGGACCTGTACGTCTACGAGACCGATCCGGCCAACCCCAACCGCTACCGCTACCGGGACGGGTGGGAGGAGATGACGGTCATCACCGAGCAGATCCCGGTGAAGGGGCAGGCCGACCACACGGCCGAGTTCAAGTACACGCGGCACGGTCCGGTCGTCTTCGAGGACACGGCCAACAACGTCGCGTACGCGGTGCGCGCGGCGTGGCTGGAGCCCGGCGGCGCCCCCTACCTGGCGAGCCTGCGGATGGATCAGGCCCGCACCTGGGAGGAATTCGTGGAGGCGTGCAACTACTCGAACATCCCGGGCGAGAACATGATCTGGGCGGACAGGGAGGGGAACATCGGCTGGCAGGCGGTCGGGATCGCGCCGATCCGCCGCAACTGGTCGGGACTGGTCCCGGTTCCGGGTGACGGCCGCTACGAGTGGGACGGCTATCTGCCGATCCGCGCCAAGCCCAGCGTCTTGAACCCGGAGGCGGGCTATTTCGCCACCGCCAACAACCACCTCACCCCCGACGACTACCCCCACATGGACGCGATCGGCTTCGAGTGGTCCGACCCCTACCGCTGGGCGCGGGCCGCGGAGGTGCTCGGCTCGGGACGGCTCCACTCCATGGCCGACATGATGGCGCTGCAGACCGACTACCTCTCGATCCCGGCGCGCACGATCGTCCCAATGCTGCGACACGTCGGCCCCTCCCCCGACCCCGACACCGAGCGGGCCCGCGAGCTGCTCCTGGCCTGGGATTTCGTGCTGGCTCCGGAGTCCGTCGCGGCGGGGATCTACGCCGCCTTCGAGGGCCGCGTGCGCGCCCACGTGCGCAACGCAATCGTCCCGCCCGCCCAGCGGAGCGTCCTCGGCGGGATGGCGCTCACGAAGGTGATCGAGCACCTCACCACGCCCGGCGGCGAGTTCGGCGCCGATCCCCTCGCCGGGCGGGACGCGGTGCTGCTGCGCAGCCTGGAAGAGGCGGTCGCCGCCCTGCGCGAGAAACTCGGCCGCGACATGGACGGGTGGAAGTACGGCCAGCCCGCCTACAAGCACGCGATCATCTACCACCCCCTCTCCCGCGCCGCTCCGCCCGCGATCGCCGCCCGGCTCACCGTCGGCCCGCTCCCCCGCGGCGGCTACGGCAACACCCTCAACAACACCGGCGGCAGCGACAACCAGTTCTCGGGCGCGTCGTTCCGGCTCATCGTCGACACCGGCGACTGGGACCGCGCCGTCGGGAGCAACACCCCCGGCCAGTCCGGCGACCCGGATTCCCCTTTCTACGACAATCTCTTCGAACTCTGGGCCGACGACCGCTTCTTCCCGGTCTTCTACTCGCGCGAGCGGGTTGAGTCGGTGGCCGCGGAGCGCTGGGTGCTGACGCCCGGATGAGCGAGGTCAAGCCCCCCTCCGCCGGCCTGCACTTCTTCCCCACCCCCGCCCACCTGCGCGCCTGGTACGAGGAGAACCACGACCGCTTCGACGAACTCTGGGTCGGCTACTACAAGAAGGGGACGGGACTGCCCACGGTCTCGATCGGCGAGTCGATCGACCAGGCGCTGTGCTTCGGCTGGATCGATGGGTTGAAGCGGTCGGTGGACGACAAGAGCTACAAGGTCCGTTTCACGCCACGCCG
>JAPOOQ010000433.1 GCA_026713345.1 Gemmatimonadota bacterium
AACGCTCCGGCTGCGACGCGAAGGCGCCCGCGACGAGTTCCCACTCCCCATCCAGGGCGGCGGCCATGCGGTGCACCGCCCCGATGAAGGCGCCGGGACCGCCGCCAACCATGCCGTACCGGAGCTTCCGGCCGAGGTGGGGGTTCACGCCGGGAGCGCTGTCATGCCGGGACGTCTCGGGGGTCGCAGCCGGTCTCCCGGCCAGATCTGGCGGCCCTCAGGACAGGCGCTCCGCACGGTACCCGCCTTCACGCCGCTGCCGGATGTATAGCAGCCCGAAAACCACGATCAGGAACCCGCTCAGCGGCACCACGTACCGGAACGAGATCAGACCCCCGTAGTTCTCGGCAGGGCCCAGTAGCCCCCGCGCCTCTTCCACGGCCGGAGACGTGGATCCCGATTCGATGACACTGCGTAGCGCGTTCGCCGTCTCGACAGGTGGCAGCGCGCCATCCGCTTCGTATCCTTCGAACACGCCCCTCACCCGCTCCAGCGCGGCGCGGAGGTCGTTCCCCTCGGAGCCGGGGGTGCGGAGTGACTGCGACTCCAGCGCACCCGCCGCCTCGGCCAGAACGACCGCCACCTGGTCCTCGTCGAGCATGTCGTGGGCGGCCCGGTCCGCGATCTCACCCATCAGCGGCGAAGTGACGAGCCCGACAACCGCCATGCCCACCGTCCCCATCAGCCCCAGCCCCAGCGCCCCGCTCTTCGGGATCCGCTCCGAGACGAAGCCGAGCATGGTGGGCCAGAAGTAGCACACGCCCACCGCGAAGACCGTGGCCGCCGCGATGACCGTCGAAGCCGAACCCCCGTAGCTGAGCCACAGCAGTCCGGCGCCGGAGAGCACCGCCGAGGCAAGGAGGATGCCCGTGGGCGACAGGCGGTGGACGACCGGGCCGGCGCACAGGCGCAACAACGCCATGATCCCGTTGATGTAGACCAGCACCAGGATCCCCCGCATGCCGCCGGCCTCCAGTACCGCCGGAACCCAGCGATTGGGGCCCAGTTCGAGCGATGCGGTCATCGCCATGCAGAGCAGCATGAGCAGCATCAGCGGGGTCATCAGCGTAGCGCTGAACATCTCGCCCACCGAGACTCCGGAACGGACCCCTTCGGTCACGGGAAAGCGCTGTCTCAGCAACAGGAGACCGTACGCGGCCGTCGGTATGAGGATGAGCGCGACCTTGACCTGCCAGGAGGCGACTCCGGCGGCATCCAGTCCCCACGCCGCCAGCCCACCCAGCACGATTCCGCCCGGGAACCAGACGTGGAACTGGTTCAGCTTGACCGTCTTGTTATCCGGGTAGAGCGCGGCAACCAGCGGGTTGCAGGCCGCCTCGACCAGTCCGTTGGCCATGGCGATGATCAGCGCGCCCGCAAAGAGCGTCCAGAAACCGTTGGCGAGAATCAGCACGAGCGCGCCCGCCAAGTGGCCGACAAACGCCATGCGCACCAGAAAGCGCATCCCCAGCGTGTCGCAAAATGGCGCAAAGAAGACCTGGGAGACTGCGAATCCCCAGATCGCCGCACCGCCGATCCAGCCCACCTGTGCGTTGTTGAGGACGAACTCCCCCTTGAGGTCGAACATGATCGCCCCGACTGTCGCGAACGCCACCGAGGTGGCGATCAGCGCGACGCAGCTGCCGAGGAAGAGTCGGCCGGCGTGCACTCCGCCGTTCCCGCCGGATCCGCCATTCATCGATTCGTGCTCCTTGTGTTCATGGAAGTGAAGGGCCGGCTGCCCGTGCGCTCTCAGGTGGCGGACAGAAAGCGGTAGCTCGCCTCGATCGACGCCAGCGGATCGCCGGGCCGGTCGTGCTCGACGAAGTAGTGCCGAAGGCCCGCGGTACCGGAGAGGGCGAAGAGTTCGGCCCAGTCGATCTCTCCCGCGCCCACGTCGACCATTCCCCCGTCCGCGGACAGATCCTTCACGTGACAGAGGGGGAAGCGGCCGGGATGTTCCCTCAGCAGCGCGGCCGAATCCGCGCCGCCAACCGCCGACCAGTGGAAGTCGATTTCGAGGTCCACCAGGGAGGGATCGAGGTGACGGAGAAGCAGGTCGAACCCGGTCGCTCCGTCCTCGCCGACGGTTTCAAACTCGAAGGCGTGGTTGTGGTAGCCGACTCGCAGATCCGCCTCGGCGGCGGCCGCCCCGGCGGTGTTGAGAATCTCGGCCGCACGTCCGTAGCCATCGGCGGTTTGCATGTCCCCCGGCAGCGAGGGCAGGACGATCCACCGCTGTCCCAGTGCGTGGGCCGTTTCGATGGTCGCCTCCAGACCCGCACCCGTGAGCTCCGGAATGCCTACGTGGGCTGCTGGCGAAGTCAGACCGGCCGCATCCAGCCACTGCCTCACTTCAGCGGGCGAATGACCGAAGTATCCGGCGAACTCCACCTCGCGGTACCCGATGGCGGCCACGGTGTCCAGCGTCCCGGCCACGTCCTCGCTCATCAGGGCGCGCACCGTGTACAGCTGCACCCCGATCCGCTCCAGCGGCGGGTCGAGCCCGGCCCGGCCTGCTCCTCCGGCCGCTGGCGCCGGCCCACGCCCACACCCGGCCAGCACTCCAAGCCCGGCCACGCGCAGAAAATCCTTGCGGTCCATCGTCCCTCCCGGTTAGATCGTTCGGCGGCCCTTCAGCGTGCCATGTTAGGCCCTCGGCCCGGCGTCCGCCACCTGGCACCGCGCCCATCCCGCCATTGCCCCGCCCCACCCCCCGTCACCGCACGGTGAAGCCCCCGCGCAGCGCGTCCCCCTCCTCCCCCCGGAAGCACGCCTCGCCCGTGTAGTGGGCCTCGCCCCCGACCAGCACCGTCACGGCCTCGTGCTCCCCCACCATCGTCTCCTCGACGACGCACCCCGTGAACACCGCCCCGGTCACGCTAGAGAACCGCCGCTCGTCGCCCACCTCCGCGAGCCCCCGCGCCTTCTGGATCGCCATCCGCGCCGTGACCCCGCTCCCCGTCGGGCTGCGGTCCACCTGCCGGTCGGCGAAGACGCACACGTTCGCGCTGGGACGGTCGTCGCCGATGCCCCCGTCGGTGAGGATCGTCCCGTAGAGGAAGGCCAGATCGGGGTGGTCGGGATGCTCCAGCGCCAGCTGCGACTTGGCCGCGCAGGTGACCGCCCACGCCGCGTCGATCAGCGCCCGCGCGGGGGACTTTCGCACGTCCAGCCCGAAGCGCGCGGCCGGGGCGAAGGCGTAGAACGCGCCCCCGTACCCGATGTCGACCTCGACCTTCCCCACCCCGTCCACTTCGATCACGGCGTCCAGGAGCGGCGCAAAGGCGCCCACGCTCTCGAAGTGCACCATGCCGGCCCGCCCGTCCCGGCACTGGACGTGCGCAGTGACGAGCCCGCACGGACACTGGATGCGCACCGTCGCGCGCGGCTCCCGCGCCGGCACCGCGCCCGAGTCCACCGCCCATCTGGCCATTGCGATGGTCGCGTGCCCGCACATCGTCGAGTAGCCCTCGTTATGGCAGAACAGCACCGCCAGATCC
>JAPOOQ010000434.1 GCA_026713345.1 Gemmatimonadota bacterium
ATGATTCGCGATTTCGCACGCATTCGCACTCGACTGGCAGTTGGTGGGGACTTGTTCCACGGACTGTTATACTACCATGGCCTCACGGGAGGCAACGGGCAGGTACCAGGGAGCGGACCGAATGACAGACTACGGAAGAGGGACAGCGCACGGCATCGCCTGGACGGCGTTGGCGACCGTGGCGGTCGCATGTGGAGGCGGCGGCGAACCCGGGCCCGGCAGCGCGAACGAGGACGGCGGCTCTCCCACCCAGTCGGTCCCCCCGTCTGTCCTGTCCGGCGCGGCGACGGGAGTCCAGCTTCCCTCCCCTGACCTCCCCATCACCGAGATCGGCTTCAACTCCGGTTCACCGGACGCCCCCATCAAGGTCCTCGAATTCAGCGACTTCGGCTGCGGCTACTGCAGACGCTTCCACGCGGAGACCTTCCCAGCCCTGCTGGAGCAATACATCGAGACCGGGAAGGTGGAGTGGAAGTACGTGACCTTCGTGAGCGGCATGTTTCCGAACGGGACGGCCGCCGCCCTGGCCGCCGAGTGCGCCGGCGAACAGGAGCGCTTCCCACCGATGCGCGAACTTCTCTACGAGCGCCAGTCCGATTGGAAGAACCAGTCGAACCCCGCCCGCGCCCTCGAAGCTCTGGCCGTGGAGGCGGGTGCCGACGCGGCGGAGTACCGCGAGTGCGTGGCCGAAGAGCGCCCCCTGCCGCGGATCCGCAGCGGCTACCCGACGGGTGCGCGGATCGGCGTGCGCGGCACCCCCACCTTCCTGGTCAACGGAATGCCCCTGGTGGGAGCTCAACCCATCGGGATGTGGGCCGACATCTTCACCGTCGTCGAAGCGGAGGCCGCTGCCGCGAGGAGCGGCGCCCGACCGGACTCCTCCTCGCCCGACGCTCGTCCATGACCACCTCGAAGTCCTCCTCGTAACCCACTCCATCGGGCGAAGGAAGGTACCGGGACAGGTTCACCTCCGCCCTCGCCAGCTCCCGGTCGAACGCCTCCATGTCCCGCTTCGACGCCTCCACGGCCGTGTCCGCCGTCGCGTACACGATCGGCCCGAGCTTCTGGTCCTGCAGACGGAGGTTGCGGCGCATCAGCTCGGCCTCGACGAAACTCTCCCGGATCGCGGGGAAGCGATACCGGAACCCGCTGTCGTCGGCCTCCACGTCGGCATCGAACTCGGCGGCCAGCCGGCCCATTTCGTCCGTCACGAGCTTGCCGCTCACCTCCTGGTCCTTGAGCCGGGCCCGCACATGACGGATCGCGTCGGCGACCGACAGCCACCGTACCGCCCCGACGGCGCGGCCGTAGACCAGGCCGAGCAGGAGGCGCCGCACGTTGCGCCGCAGCCGAGCCCGGTTCTCGCCCCGAAGGACTAGTGAACGCAGCACCGGGATCGCGAAGAAGAGACCGCTGTAGGTGACCGGGACCACCCCCAGGCCAAAGAAGATGAGCGGGTCGGCAGCGCCGGCCCCCACCACCGCCGTCTCGACTCCGGCTCCCAGCCCGATTACGGATCCCGCGAGCAGGTTGAAACCGTTCATCGCTCCGATTCCGAAGTTTGCGCCGCTGCTGTTGCCGGTGAGCTTCTTCGGATACTCCAGTCGCATCCACGCCGGATTCGGCTCGGTCGCGCGCACCTTCCCGTGGGCGCTCTTCATGAGCCCGGGGAACGCGTACACCACCTCGCCGCCGGCCGAGACGCGCGGGTCGCCCCCGTAAGCACCAGTCAGGCGGCCCATCTCCTCGCGGGCATCGTCCAGCGGCAGCGCGGTGTGCTCGACCAGCTCGGCGGTGGTCAGAACGCCCTTGCGGGCCCTGATGAGCCTCAGCGCACCGCGGTCCTTCTGGACCTGCGTGGGCTGCGGGTCTTCGGGGCCGAAGATGAAGGCGAACACCTTCTTGTAGAAAGGCGGCTGGGCCTCCTTCGGAAGGCGCCGGGCGTGCCGGTGACCGTAGTAGAGGCTTCCCCGGTTCCAGCCCCGGCCGCCCATGAGCCAGTGGAGGAGGAAGAAGTCCCCCAGGCCGAATCCGCCCCTCCGGCCCCCAAAGCCCCTGTCGTCGCGGTTGGCCGCCATGGCTGCGATGATCAGCACCACGAACACGACGAAGTACACGACAAGCATCACGGCGGTCCACACCTTGAATGCGGTCTTGAAGGCCGACCACGCCGCTCTGCGGAAGCGGACCCCGAAGGGCTCCCGGTCGCGCGCGATCAGTTTCCGGTCGAACTGGTAGAGGAGGTCGCCGGAATCCGACACCTCCAGGTGGCCGCGGAAGGTCTCAAGGAGGCCCTTGAGGGCGGTCTCGGCTTCGTGCTCCGGCATTCCGGTGGCGGAGACCACGTCTCCCAGGGTGGCGCGACCGCGGAGGCGGCGCAGGGCGGCGGTGAGGGTGGGGTCGGGCTCGAAGGTGGTGGCTGGGGCTATGTTGCTCACTGGTCTCGGTCGCGTTTGGGGGGCGGGGTTGGGGGGGAGTACCGTTCAGGGCTGAATACGATATCTTTTGTAAGATCCTTTCGGGTGCGCATCAAACGCAACCTTGAGGTGTAGCAGAATCACGGGAGAGGCAACACGGGGCTTCCCGGAGCCCGCCTGGTCTCTCTTCCTGTGATCAGTGTGGGGTGGGGCGGTGATGACCGGTTGATGATGGCAGCTGTGTAGCCTGCGGGAATTATCCGAGCCCGAGGCAAAGGAGTTGCCATGACCAAGCCAGTATCAACCGGGGATGCGGCCCTCCTGCTGGGCCCGCCATACGATCAACTGACCCCTGTCGACCCCGCGGGTCCCACCCAGGCTCTCGTGGGCGGTTGGGTGGTGGCCTGGAATCTGGGCAGCAGGGACTGGGCCAGCGCCGCGGACTTCGTCGTCAACCGGGCGGCCGGAGTCTCACTGGCCGTCATCCTCCCGGAGAACCACGACCACCTGCCCGTCATCCGCTTGCTGCGGACGATCGAGCAGTCTCGTCCCCAGGCGGTCCTGCCCTTCCACGAAACGCCCCGTCCACGAGAAATCGCGAGTGTCATCCGCCGTCCACCGGTGAACCTCGCCAGCAGCGTGGCCGAGTACCTGGACTGGCGTGGGTTTTCCGTAGATCCCGTGACCCGGAGCATTATTCGCCGCACGGTCGAACTCAGCGCGCGCGTCCGCACCATCTCGGCGCTCGCCAGGAACCTCTACCTGTCGCGACGGGCGCTGGGCCGGCGGTTCCTGAAGAACCGGATCCCGGTTCCGTCGCACTGGCTGCAGATCTCCAGGATTCTCCGCGCGACGATCAAGCTCCAGAACTCTGACGGCACGCTCTTCAACGTCGCCTGTTCGCTGGGGTATCCCGACGGGTTCTCGCTCAGCAACCAGATGCAACGGCTTTGCGGCTTGCGGCCTCTCGAGGTCCGCGACCTGGCCGGCTGGGAATGGGTCCTCGAGACCTGGATCCAGCGCGAGGCCGAGAGAGGCGGCATCGCTCCCGCGGTTCTCAGTGCCCGCTCGTCCATTGCGGTCAAGGCCCGGTCGAGCGAGGAGCGCGAAGACCGGGCCGGACCGGCCCAAGCGGCTACGGTCTAGAGCACGCAGGCGAATCGGTATGCCCAGTGTCCCCCGACCGAAGCTCCGTCTGGAGCTGTTCGGAGGCCCTGTGCTCTGGCGCGGCAAGAGCACTGTGAGGGTTCCCCCCTTGCAGGACTGCCTCCTGTCCATCGTGTTCACCTTCGGAACGAACCGTGTCCCGCGCGCATTGATCCAAAGCCTTCTCTGGGAGCCGGGTTCGGAAAAGGACATCAGACACCGCCTGAGCCAGCTCGTCTATCAGTTGAAAGGGAGCTGTGGCGCCGCGATCCTCGAGTTCAACCGGGAGCACCTCTGCGTGAACCGTCAGGAGATCTCATGCGATCTCGACGACTTCGACAGGATGATCGACTCCCGCCAGTTCGAGCACGCGTACGAAATGATCGACCGGGGATTCCTCTCTGCCCTGACCAAGAGGAGGACCGAAGCATTCTCCGACTGGGTCGGTGACAAGCGTGAGGAACGGTGCAACCGGCTCAGGACGGCAGCCCGCGCATACCTGGACAGCGCCGAGTCTGCTCGCGACGGAGTGCGCGCGCGGGAGGCGGGGGAGGTGCTGTTGCAGCTGAACCCGGCAAGGGAGGCCGATCTCCGGCGGGCCATGCGCACTTCCGCCGACAGCGGCCACGTGCGCGAAGCCGAGACGGCGTACGGGTCTTTCGCAGAGAGGGCTTCGCGTTCCGGGGATTGGGAGCCCGCGCCGGACACTGCAACACTCCTGCAGCGCGTACAGGCGGAGGCCACCACGGAGTTCAGTGACGGGAGCGGGAGCGAGGACCGGAGGAAGAACACCCGCTGCGTAGGCAGAGACGCAGATGGCTACCTGCTCGCCAAAGCCGTCATGCGGCAGGAATCGGCCGGGGGTTGGAGGACCGTCGCGGTCGTCGGTGACGAGGGAATCGGCAAGACCCGGCTCGCTGAGCGCGCCCTGCGGTGGGCGCGTCTCAGGGGATACCTGGTAGCCACGGCCTCCGCGACCGAACTGGAATCCCGGATCCATCTGAACCTGTTGCTTGAGGCACTGAGCGGTGAGCGCATCGAGCCCCTGCTCCACGACATCCCGGCCCCATGGAAGGAAACGGTCCAGTCCCTGCTTCCCCGGTTGCGCGAGGAGGGAGCACACATGCCAACCATGCATCATCCAGCAACGGACATCCTGCCCAGACGCACCTGCGAAGCGCTCCACGAGATCTTCAAGTGCGTGGCGAAGTCACAGAGAACGGTCCTGTTCCTGGACAACTTTCAGTGGACGGACGAGGCCACGCTCACGGCCCTCGACTTTCTGGTCCGGCGGTGGGGTCATGAGCAGTTCACACTCGTCGTGGCCTATCGACCGGCGGAGGTGCAGGAGATCCTGTCCTTCGATCCGCAGGCGACGATCATCGAGTTGGATGGGCTGGACACCGAGTCGGCGCGGACGCTGGTCGAGCGCGTGGGCGCACAGGACCTGTCCGACTCCGCAATCGAACGGATCGTCGATCTGGCGGGAGGCAACCCGCGGTTTCTCGTAGACCTGGCGGCGACCTGGCCGACCGATGCCCCGCAGTACATTTGCCGCGAGCAGCCGTCCGCGCCGTTATCCGCCCACCGGGCACTTGATCGGCGCATGCGTTCCCTCTCGC